>NZ_JBHYTK010000052.1:9999-28097 GCF_042749255.1 Streptomyces sp. NPDC059524
GGGCGCCCCCCCGCGGCGCGCCGGGGCGGCGGCGGGCCAGGGCCCCCCGCCGGGGCGGGGGCCCCACACGCCCTCGCCGCCGGACTGCTCCCGCAGTGGCGGGCCCGGCCGCCAGCCTCCCGACGCGTCGCCGCCGCGCTGGGCTTCGAGGAGCTCGGCTGGCAGTTGAGCGTCGAGCTCGCCGAGCCGTGATCACGCCGAGCGGCCGTAGTACATCTCCAGGAACTCCTCCATCGCCGCGTCGGCACCCTCACGGTCACCCGTGGCGAGCAGGTCGAGGAGGAGGCCGCGGACCGTGGCCAGACCCAGCCGGGCCCGACTGCGGGCCTTCGACGGGTTCGTGCCCGCGGCGATCTCGGCGGCCGTCAGGGGATCCAGCCAGTCCGTGACGAGGCCGTCCAGGATCGACGCGGCTTCGGGCCGTCCGCGCAGCGCGTACCCGTACAGCTCGAAGAAGAGGCGCTCCTGCGCGGCGAGTGCGGGATCCGTCAGCTGCCGCCACAGGTGCCGGGCGGCGTCCGCGGGGGAGAGGCCCGGGTCCGCGCGCAGGCGGGACAGCAGCTCGCGCTGGCGCCGCTCCGCCGCCCGCACGATCTCGACGAGCAACTGCTCCTTCGTGCCGAAGTAGTGGATCAGCATGCGATGACTGACCCCGATCGCATCGCCCAGTCCGCGCAGGCTCAGGTCCGTGATGCCGCGTTCCGTGACATGGGCGAGCGCGGCGTCCACCAGCTCGGCGCGCCGGCCCCCGTCCGCGCCCCGGCGCCCCGATTCCCGTACGGCATTCGTTTGTGTCACCCCACGACTGTACCGTTTGGTACATCATGCGTGTACCGTTTGGTACATGAGGGCTGTCACCGTGTCGATCGATGTTCCCCACGCGCCGGGCCGGGTCTACGACTTCCTCGACGTCATGGCGCACCACGAGCGCTTCACCGACCACTACCTGACCGACTGGCGCTGCAGCGGCCCCGAGCGGGGTACGGGTGCGCGCGCCACGGTCACCGCCGCCCTGGCCGGTGCGAAGGCCGAGGTCGCCATCGAAGTCATCGAGGCTGATCCGCCGCGGCGCATCGTCGAGCGGAACGTCAGCGCGGGCGGCCGCCGCGTGGCCCACGGCACCTACACGGTCGAACCGCTGAGCGCGGGCCGCAGCTGCATTACGTTCACGTACGCGTGGGTGCGCGCCCCGCTCGCCGACCGGCTACTGGCCCCTGTCGTGCGGGCCACGATGCGGCGTGCCAACGGGACGGCGATGCGGCGGCTGGCTGCGGAGCTGGACCGCCACGCGTCCGTCGCCGGCGCCTGAGACCCGTCCGGCGGCGTGTCGTGCGGCCGCGATGATTTCGGCGGGCCGGTCCGGTCTATCCCTGTACGGAGACGAACCGGCCGAATCCACGGGAGTACGTCATGGGCCTGATCCACCTCGAACTGTTCGCGACCCTCGACCTCGTCGCGCAGGCACCCGGCGGTCCCGACGAGGATCCGGCGGGGTTCCCGTTCGGCGGCTGGCAGGCGCCGCTGTTCGACGAGGTCGCCGGGGCACAGGTCGACGCCGCGTACGCGGGCACCGACGCACTGCTGCTCGGCCGGCGCACGTACGACATCTTCGCCTCGTACTGGCCCCACCAGAAGGGCGGCGAGGACGGTGACATCGCCGACCTGTTCAACAGCGTCCCGAAGTACGTCGCCTCGCGCGGGCGGCCCGACCTGTCCTGGGCCGGCTCCACCCAACTCGGCCCCGATCTGCCGCGGGCGGTGCGCGAGATCCGCGACCGGCACGAGAACATCAAGGTCGTCGGAAGCCTCGACCTCGTGCAGACGCTGCTGCACGAGAAGCTCTTCGACCGGATCGACCTCTGGCTGCACCCCATCGTGCTCGGCGTCGGGAAGAAGGTCTTCGACGGCGGCGAGGTGCCCACCAACGTCACGCTGCTCGGGCCCCCGGAAGCGACCCCGAAGGGTGCCGTGCACCTGCGCTACGCCCTCGCCGACGGCACGCCCGCCACGGGAGACATGTCCGCGCCCGACCGCGGGGCCGTGGACGACGCCTGACGCGCGGCGCCGTGAGTGATGCCTGGCGCCCCCTGTTCCCCGTCGTGGTCCCCCGTCGCGCGTCTACGCCTCGTCGCCGCGCAGCGTCAGAGCGAGCAGGCCGGGGAAGCGGGCGTCGAACTCGTCGCGGCGCAGCCGGTTGAACCGCCTGGGCCCCTGGTCGCGCTGCTCGACGAGCCCGGCGTCACGCAGCACGGAGAAGTGATGGCTCTTGGCCGCCCGGCCGACCGGTACGTCGAAGTCGCTGCAGCTCAGCACCCAGTCGGGATGCCCGGCCAGCTCGCGGACCAACTGGATGCGCACCGGGTCCGCGAGCGCGGACAGCGCGGCGACGAGCGGTACGTCGTCGGGATGCGTGTGCACCGGCGCCGCACGGTGGCTCGCCTGGCTCGCCTGGCTCGATCCCTCGGTCCGCTGGGCCATCCCGCGATCCTCCTCCGAAAAGCAGTGTTCGATGCTCATCGTACACTGCTACTGTTCCGAGTGTTCGCAACTCATCGAACACTCACGGAGGGCGGAAGCACCCATGCGCGCAATCGAGTTCGACCAGTACGGCGGCCCAGAGGTACTCCGGGCCGTGACGGCCGAGGCGCCCGAACCGGGCCCCGGCGAGATCACCATCGACGCCGCCTGGGCGGGGGTGAACTTCGCCGACGTCAAGGCCCGGTCCGAGGGCTACCGCGTACCGTCCCTGCCCTTCCGGCCCGGACTCGAGGTCTCCGGACGTGTCCGGGCGATCGGTGAGGGCGTCGAAGGCCTGCGCCCCGGGCAGGAAGTGGCCGCGCTCGTCGACGGCGGCGGCTACGCCGAGGTCGTCCTCGCGCAGGCGGCACGCGTCTTCCCGCTGCCCGGAGGCCTCGACCTGCGCACCGCCGCCACCCTCCCGACCGTCCTGCCCACCGCGCACGCCCTGATCCACGAGGTCGGCCGGCTCCAGCCCGGCGAGACCGTCCTCGTGCACGGCGCGGCCGGCGGCGTCGGCACGGCCGTCGGGCAGCTCGCCCGGGCGGCGGGCGCCGGCGCGGTGTACGGCGTCGCCTCCAGCGACGACAAGGCCGACTACGCCCTCAAGTACGGCTACGACGAGGTGTTCCGCCCCGGCACCTTCGAGGCGGACGTGCGCCGGGCCACCGGGGGCCGGGGCGTCGACCTGATCCTCGACCCGGTGGGCGGCGACACCCTGCGCCGGGGTCTGGACGCCCTCGCCGTCTACGGCCGCCTCGTGTCCTACGGCAACGCCGGCGGCGCCGCCCCCTGGCAGGCCGGCCAGGCCGAACTCGCCTCGCAGGGCCGTTCCGTCAGCGCCTTCTCCGTACTCAATCTGGCGCAGTCGGACCCCGAAGCCCTGCGCGCCCTCACCGAACGCGCCCTGCGTGCCGCCCTCGACGGCACGGTCACCCTCCCCGTCACCGCTGAGCATCCGCTGTCGGAGGCGTCCCGCGCCCACGAACTCCTCGGCGGGCGCACCTCCACCGGCAAACTGCTCCTGCGCATCGCCGACTGATCTGGAGCCGAACACCGATGGACCTGTCCTCCCGCGAGATCCGCCTGCCGCTCGGAGAGGTCGTCGCGATGCTGCGGGACCTGAACGAGTTCGTCGTCTCCCTGGACCGGCTCGGCTCCCGGCAGGCGGCGGGCACGGCCGACGACGCCACGGTCGGCGCCTTCGTCGCCGACTGGGACGTAGCCCGCCGCCTGGCCCGTGCCCGCCGGACCATCGGCGTCGCACTGGACGAGCAGCTGACCGAGGAGGAGAACGCCGCGATCGACGAACTGTGCGAGCGCGGCCGCTTCTACGGCGACGAGCCGCGCGGTCAGCGGCAATAGGTGTCGGTGGCGGGGCGGACGCCTGTGGCGAGGAAGCGGGAGACCGTCGCGTCGCCGCACGCGTTGCCGTTGTCGAGGTACGCGTCGTGGCCGGTGGAGTCGACCGTCACCATGACCGCCCGTCGGCCGAGCGCCTCGCGCAGCTTCCTGGCGCCGCTCAGCGGAGTCGCGACATCGCGCTCGTTCTGGACGAGCAGGACGTTGGACGGGCCCCGGTCGGTGACGGTCACCGGCGGCTCCTGTGCCTTGTACGGCCAGGCCGCGCAGACCATCGCGTTGCGGGGCATGCCGGCGGTGAGGGGGAACTCGGCCCGGCTCTGGGTGACGCCCTCCTGGTAGAGGGCCGTCGAGGTCGGCCAGGCGATGTCGTTGCAGAGGGTGCCGGCGCCCACGGCGGCGACGTTCTGCAGGACGGCCTCCGGCGGTGCGGGCGGCGCGGGCGGCAGGGTGCCCTGCTCGGCGGCGAGCATCAGATCGGCCAGTACGGGGAAGTCGTCGGGGTCGTAGAGGCTGTCGAGCATGGTCTGGCGCAGGACGTTGCCGTTGAGCTCGGGCGGATTGGCGCCGGGCCAGGGGAGCGGCTCCTTGTCGAGCCGGGCGGCCAGGCGCAGGAAGCGGGCACGCACCTCCTCGGGCGTGTCGGCGACGCGGTGCGGATTGCCGGGCGCCGCGGCCCAGCGGGCGAACACGGGGAAGGTGTCCTCCACGCCCCGCTCGTGACCGGCGAGCCAGGCCCGCGACACCTTGGCCGGGTCGGGGTCGTCGTTGCTGTCGAGCACGAAGCGGTCGGTGCGCTGCGGGAAGAGTTGGGCGTAGACCGCGCCGACGTACGTTCCGTAGGACACGCCCCACGCCGAGATGCGCCGCTCGCCGAGCGCCGCGCGGAGACGGTCGAGGTCGCGGGCCTCGTTGCGGGTGCTGATGTGCTTGATGAGCTCGCCGCCGTTGGCCGCGCAGGCGTCCGCCATCCGCCGGGCGGTGTCCATGTTGCCGTCGACCGAACCGTCGGCGGCGGGCCACGGGCGCAGCTTGGACAGGGCCAGGTCGCCGTGCTCCAGTCCGCAGTCGACCGAGGTCGAGGGGGCGAGACCGCGCGGCGCGAAGCCGATGAGGTCGTAGGCGTCCCGCACGGACTGCGGCAGCTTCTGGCCCTTGCCGGACGGATCGTTGAGGCTCGACCCGCCCGGGCCGCCGGGAACGAGGAACAGCGCGCCGCGCCGGGCGCCGGCGTTCTCGCTGCGGATGCGTGAGACGGCGATGCCGATCTGCTCGCCGTCCGGGTCGGCGTAGTTCATGGGGACGCGCAGGGTGGCGCACTCCTGACGCGGGTCGACGGTGGTGCCCGCGCACTTCTTCCAGTCCAGGGCCTGGGCCCCCGGGGCGGAAGGGGAGGCGGACGCCGCGGTGGTGAGCGGCGGGAGGGCCGCGAGAGCGAGGGCGGTGGCGGTGGCGGCCAGGAGGGCGGGGTTTCTCTTCATCGGAGTCATGCGAGGAGCCTCGCGCACGCAGGACTGCGCACCCATCCAGCCAACTGCCGTACCGGTGCGGGGGATTACCCCCGGCCGGGCCTTCCGGGCTGTTCAGCGGCCGTGCGCCTCACGCGGCGCGCCCCGGGCGGCGGCTACCGTCGGGGTCATGACTGCTGACTCCCTGCGCTCCGTGACTGTCGAGCGCACCGCCCCCAACCGGTTCACCGCGACGAACGTCCGCGGTGGAACGGTGAGCTTCGAGACCGGGGACGGCGCCGCCTTCACGCCCGTCGAGCTGTTCCTCGCCGCGATCGGCGGCTGCACCGCCGCCGACGTCGACGTCGCCACCACCCGGCACGCCGAGCCCGGCACCTTCTCCGTCACCGTGACCGGGAACAAGGTCGCCGACGAGGACGGCAACCGCATGACCGACCTGAAGGTGACCTTCGCCGTTGCGTTCCCCGAGGGGGAGGGCGCCGACCGGGCGCGGGCGATCCTGCCCCGCGCCGTGAAGACCTCGCACGACCGGCTGTGCACGGTCAGCCGCACCGTGGAGGCGGGCACACCGGTCGCCATCGAGGTGACCGGCGCCTGACCCTGCTGACCTGCGGCATCAAGGCCCCGACGGCAGTCGGGGCCTTTTGTGTGCCTCCCCGGAACCACTCGTTCTCTGTGACCCACCTCACATTACCGGCGGTATCTGAAACAGGGTGTCGCAGGTAAATTGCGGGTACCGCACAGGTGGAACCTCGAGTCTGAGTAACCGTCAGCGCCCCGAGCGGCGTGACCCCCTCCGTCCCTGACTCCCAGGGGCTCACGAACGAGAGTGAGGACCCTCCGCGATGGAGCAGCAGCACGTCGACGTCCTGGTCATCGGCGCAGGAATATCCGGCATCAGCGCCGCGCGCCACGTCCTGCGGGACAACCCCCGCGCCTCGCTCGTCGTGCTCGAGCGCCGCGCCCGGGTCGGCGGCACCTGGGACCTGTTCCGGTACCCCGGCATCCGCTCCGACTCCGACATGCCCACCTTCGGCTTCGGCTTCCGGCCCTGGACCGACGCACGCATCCTCGCGGGCGGCGCACAGATCCGGCAGTACGTCGAGGACGCCGCGGCCGACGGCGGCATCCTGGACCGCGTCCGCTTCGGCCGCCGCGCCCTCAGCGCCGACTTCTCGCACGACACCGGCCGCTGGACCGTCGAGGTCGAGGACGAGAGCACCGGCGAGCGCGAGACGTACAGCGCCGGCTACCTCGTCGGCGCGACCGGCTACTACGACTACGACAAGCCCTACCGCCCCGAGTTCCCCGGCGAGGGCGACTTCCGGGGCACCATGGTCCACCCCCAGCACTGGCCCGAGGACCTCGACCACAGCGGCAAGCGCGTCGTCGTCATCGGCTCCGGCGCCACCGCCATCACCCTCCTCCCGGCCATGGCCGGTGAGGCCGAGCACGTCACCATGCTGCAGCGCTCGCCCACGTACATCCTCGCGCTGCCCGAGGTCGACCCGCTCACCTCCGTGCTCCAGAAGCTGCGCGCTCCCGCCCGGCTCGTCCACAAGATCGTGCGGGCCCGCAACGTGGCGCTGCAGCGGGGGAGTTACGCCTTCTGCCGCAAGTACCCGCGCCTCGCCCGCAAGGTGCTCCTCGGGCTCGTCCGCGCCCAGGCCGGCAAGGGCGTCGACATGAAGCACTTCAGCCCCCGCTACAAGCCCTGGGACCAGCGCCTGTGCGTCGTCCCCGGCGGCGACCTGTTCAAGGTGCTCAAGAGCGGCAAGGCGTCCGTCGCCACCGACCACATCGACACCTTCACCCCCGACGGCATCCGCCTGAAGTCCGGCGAGGAACTGAAGGCGGACATCGTCGTCACCGCCACCGGACTGAGCGTCCGTCTGATGGGCGGCATGGAGCTCACGGTCGACGGCCGCCCCGTCGACGTCACCAACCGGGTCCTCTACAAGGCCGTCCTGCTCGAGGGCGTGCCCAACATGTCCCTCGTCATCGGTTACACGAACGCGTCCTGGACCCTGAAGGCGGACCTCGCGGCCGACTACACGGCCCGCCTCCTCGCCCACATGCGGCGCCACGGACACGACATCGCCACCCCCGTCGCGAGCGACGGCGACCGCTCCGACTTCTCCGTCATGGGCGAGGCCCTCACCTCCGGCTACATCGCCCGCGCCGACCAGGTCATGCCCCGCCAGGGCACCCGCGACCCGTGGCGCCTGTGGAACAACTACTACCGCGACCGCGCCATGCTCCGCGACGCCCCCATCGACGACAGCCCCCTGCGTTTCGACAAGGCGGGCTCCACGGCCGCCGACGACAAGGTCGCTGACGACAAGGCCGCCGACGACAAGGCCGCGACCGCCGAGGCGTCCGGCGTCGTCCAGGAGCCCACCCGCGCCGCCTGACGACCGGCACCGCACGTCCGCAGCACCGCCCCACCGCCCCATCGAGCCGCACCCCTCCGAGCCGACGATCGAGGACGAAGATGACCGCGAACCTGACCAGGAAGGTCTACGACGAGCGCCTGCGGACCCTGTCCGAGGGCTCCGTCAATGTCAACTTCAACGCCTTCAAAGACATCAAGTGGGACGACCCCGAGTTCGCCGTCGACCCCCAGGACCCCCGCTGGGTCCTGACCTCCGCGGACGCCCTGGGCGCCCACCCCTGGTACAAGGAGCAGTCCCTCGAGACGCAGATCCGCATCGGCATCTGGCGCTGGGCGGTGATCGCCAAGGTGGGCATGCAGTTCGAGAACATCCTCATGCGCGGCGCGCTGGACTACCTCTACGAACTGAGCAACCAGAACCTCGAGTTCAGGTACCTCACCCACGAGATCACCGAAGAGACCCACCACACCCAGATGTTCCAGGAGCTGGTCAACCGCACCGGCGTCGACACCGCCGGCGGCAAGCGCTGGTTCCGCAAGGTCAGCCGCTTCCTGCCGCTCGCCGGCTCCCTCTACCCCGAGGCCTTCTTCACCGGCATCCTCGCCGGCGAGGAGCCCATCGACCACCTCCAGAAGGCCGCCCTGCGCAGCGGCGAACCGGTCCACCCCCTCCCGCAGCGGATCATGCAGATCCACATCGCCGAGGAAGCCCGGCACATCTCCTTCGCCCACGAGTTCCTGCGCCTGCGCGTCCCCCGCTTCGGCAAGGCCCGCCGCGGCGCCCTGTCCGTCCTCTTCCCGCTCATCATGCGCATCCTGTGCGACGTCATCATGATCCCGGACCGCAAGGACGCCGCCCGGGTCGGCATCCCCGACTGGGTCGTCAAGGACGTCTTCTGGAAGTCCGAGGCCGGCGAGAAGATGCTCCACGACCTCTTCTCCGACGTGCGCATGCTCGCCGAGGACCTCGGTCTCATGAACAAGGTGTCCCGCCCCGTGTGGCGCGCCCTGCGCATCGACGGCCGCCCCGCCCGCTTCCGCGGCGAGCCGGCCCCGCTCACCGACTGAAGCCCCGGCTCACCGTCTGAAGCCCCGGCTCACCGTCTGAAGCACCCGCTCACCGTCTGAAGCCACGCTCACCGTCTGAAGCCACGCTCACCGAGTGAAGCCCCGCTCGCCGACCGACGCTGCGCGAGACCGCACCACCCTTCGCTGAACGCCCGAACGGAGACCAGCCCGCCGTGCCGTACGTCGTCACCCGATCCTGCTGCGCCGACGCCTCCTGCGTGCTGGCCTGCCCGGTCAACTGCATCCACCCCGCCCCCGGCGAGCCCGGCTTCGCCACCGCCGAGATGCTCTACGTCGACCCGCGCACCTGCGTCGACTGCGGCGCCTGCACCAGCGCCTGTCCCGTCGACGCCCTCAAGCCCCACACCGCGCTCGGCGACGCGGAGCTCCCATTCCTCCAGCTCAACGCCGACTACTACAAGACCAACCCGCACGACGACCGCACCCCCATGTACGTCGTGCCCAGGCAACGCACGCTGCCCGCAGGCGAGTTGAAGGTCGCCGTCGTCGGCGCCGGTCCCGCCGGACTCTTCGCGGCCGACGAACTGCTGCGCCACCCGGGCGTCAGCGTCACCGTCCACGACCGGCTCCCCACCCCGTACGGACTCGCGCGCGCCGGGGTCGCCCCCGACCACCAGGACACCAAGCAGGTCACCCGCCTGTTCAGGACCATCGAGTCACAGCCCGGATTCAGCTACCGCCTGGGCGTCGAGATCGGCACCGACCTCACCCACACCGACCTGCTGCGCGAACACCACGCCGTCATCTACGCCGTCGGCGCCGCCACCGACAAGCGCCTCGGCATCGAGGGCGAGGACCTGCCCGGCAGTGTCTCCGCCACCGACTTCGTCGCCTGGTACAACGGCCACCCCGACCGCGCCCACGACGACCACCGCCTCGACACCGAGCGCGCCGTCGTCATCGGCAACGGCAACGTCGCCCTCGACGTCGCCCGCATCCTCACCGCCGACCCCGACACCCTCGCCCGCACCGACATATCGGACCGAGCGCTCGCCGCGCTGCGCACCAGCAAGATCCGTGAGGTCGTCCTCCTCGGCCGTCGGGGCCCCGCCCAGGCCGCGTTCACCGTCCCAGAGCTGCTCGCCCTGTCCGCGCTGAAGGACGTCGACGTCACCGTCGAGGGCTGGCCCGAGGGCCTGGACGCCGACGCCTCCGACGCTTCCGAAGCCTCCGACGTCAACGCCTCCGACGCCTCCGAGGCCTCTGACGCCAACGAGAAGACCCGCCTGCTCGCCGGGCTGGCCGCCCGCACCCCGTCCGAGGGCCGGCGCCGCATCGTGCTCCGCTTCCTCGCCGCCCCGGCCCGCCTCAGCGGCGACAGCCGCGTAGAAGCCCTGGAGATCACCCCCACTACCCTGCACACCGACGAGGACGGCACCGTACGCGCCGTCGCCTCCGGCGACACCGAGACCCTGGAGACCGGCCTGGTCCTGCGCTCCGTCGGCTACCGCGCCCGGCCCGTCCCCGGCCTGCCCTTCGACGCGGCCACCGCGACCGTCCCGCACGAGGCCGGACGCGTCGAGCCCGGCGTCTACGTCGCCGGCTGGATCAAGCGCGGCCCCACCGGCTTCATCGGCACGAACAAGACCTGCGCCCACGAGACCGTCGAATCCCTCCTCGACGACTTCGCCCACGGTCGCCTCACCCGCCCCGTGTCCGCCGTCGACGTGGCGCCCCACGCCCTCGGCCTGAAGGACTGGCACGCCATCGACCAGGCGGAACGCGCCGAGGGCGAGGCCCAGGGCCGCCCCCGCGTGAAGTTCACCGACACGGAGTCCCTGCACCGCGCGGCGAAGAACACCCCGGCCGTCACGGCCTGACCCCGAGCTGAACGTGACGCCCTCCCCGCCCCGGGGAGGGCGCTCGCTCAGGCGCCTTCCAGGTCCGCCACCCGGTCGTTAAGCGACAGCACGACACCGTAACCGCGCAGCGTCGCGTCGAGCACCGCCCACACCGACCGGCAGAGCATCTCGCGCAGCTCCTCCTCCGACAGCTCGCGCTCGGGGTCACGCATCCACTGGTTCACAGTGCTGTCCACGAATCCCACGATCCCGATGGCGACCGACCGGATCGGTGCCTCCTTGACCCCGAGCGCCTTGAGCACGTCCCCGAAGCGGTCGCTCAGCATCATCGCGATCGCCGTCTTGGTGTCGGCCACCAGCGAGCCGTCACCCATCGCGTGGTCCGCCACACCCATGTAGGCGTAGAGCCGCGGATGCTGCGCCACCCAGTCCAGATGCGCGCCCACGACACGGCGCACGGACTCCTCGACCGTCCCGTCGAACGTGAGCGTCGGCTCCATCCGCTTCACGAACGACTCGACCACGCGCCGCCGGATCAGCTCGTCCAGCGACGCACGGTCCTTGAAGTGCCGGTAGAGCACGGACCTGGGCAGGCCCACGCGCTCCGCGAGCCGCTGCACACGGAACTGCGCGCCCTCCTCCTCGATGAGCGCGACCGCCGCGTCCACCAACTCGACCTGACGCTGCGCCTTGTGCTCGTCCCAGCGGGTGGAGCGTCCGTCGATCTGCGGCTCACCGCCGGTTCTTTGCGCCATCCCCCCAGGATATCGGCCGTCCGAACACATACGCGCCTCACATGTGCTGTGCGCCTGCCTTGATCGCTTCGCGGATGCGGTGGTAGGTGCCGCAGCGGCAGATGTTGCGGATCTCGTCGAGGTCCGTGTCGGTGATCTCGTGGCCCGCTTCCCGGGCCTGCTTGACCTTGGCGACGGCGGCCATGATCTGTCCGGGCTGGCAGTAGCCGCACTGGGCGACGTCGTACTCGAGCCAGGCTTCCTGCATGGGGTGCAGGTCGGTGTCGACGGTGTCGGCGAGGCCCTCGATGGTGGTGATCTCGTCGTCCGGGGCGATGTCCTTGATCTGGACGGAGCAGGGGTTGAAGGCTTTGCCGTTGACGTGGGAGGTGCAGGCCTTGCAGACGTTGATGCCGCAGCCGTATTTCGGGCCGGTGACGCCGAGGACGTCGCGCAGGACCCACAGCAGCCGGACGCTGTCGTCGACGTCGACGGTGACGGGCTTGCCGTTGAGGATGAAGGTGTGGGTGCTCACGGGGGCTCCTCAGAAGGTGTGGCTCAGGCCGTCGGTCGGCGACGCGGGGACGGGCGGGACGAACGGCTTGACCTCGAAGTCGACGGTGCCGTGGTTGACCGGGAAACGGGTCGGGACGGTGCCGGTGGCTCGTGCGTAGGCGCACGCGACGGCCGCGACGGACGCGGCCACGCCCGCCTCGCCGGCGCCGCCGGGCTGCCCGGAGTCCGAGGGCATGACGACGCACTGGAAGTCGGTGGGGACGTTCCACTGCCGGGTGTAGAAGTAGTTGTCCCAGCTGGCCTCGAGGAAGTGGCCGTCGCGCAGGTGCAGGCTGCTGGTCAGCGCGAGCGCGATACCGTCCGAGACGCCGCCCATCATCTGCGCCTCGAGCCCCTTGGGGTTGATGACGAGTCCGGCGTCGACGGCGATGACTGCCTTGGTGACGCGCGGCCCGGTCACGGCGTTGGGGACCTTGCGGTTCACGGTCTCGGGCCGGCAGTCGATCTCTACGAGGACGGCAGTGGCGCCCTTGTACTCGCTGTGGATCGCGATGCCCTGCGCGGTCCCGGCGGGCATGGTCCTTCCCCAGTCGCCGACCTCGGCGACCTTCTTCAGCGCGGCCTTCACTCGCTCGTTCTTGAGGAAGGCGAGGCGGAATGCGAGGGGGTCCTTGCCGAGCTTCTTCGCGAGCTGGTCGACGACGAGTTCGTTGGCGCAGGCGACGTCGGGGGAGTAGATGTTGCGCATGCTGCCCGTGTTGAACCGGGCGTCGGTCTCGCTGAGCAGCTGCGTGACGACACCGAAGTTGTACGGCAGCTCCTGGGTCAGCGTGAAGATCGTCTCCGAGAAGGCCAGCCCGCCGAGCCCGGTCGGGAGACGGTCGGCCGTCGCTGTGATCATCTCGCCCAGTCCGTGACTGAAGTCGGTCACCACACTGGTGTGGCGCTGCTCGAAGGTGAGGACCTGCCCGGCCAGATAGGTGGCCCGGATGCGGGAGGTGGCCATGGGATGCACGCGGCCCTGTCGGGGTTCGTCGGCGCGGTGCCACATCAGCTTGACCGGCTTGCCCATCGCCTTGGAGACCTTGGCCGCCTCGATCGCGGCGTCGCCGAACAGTTTGTGCCCGAAGGAGCCGCCGCCGGTGACCACATGCACCTTCACCGCGCCCATCGGCAGACCGACGGCCTTCGCGATGTCGCCCTGCGCGACGATCGGTGACTTCAGGCCCGCCCACACCGTCGCCTTGTCGGAGCGGACGTCGGCGATCGCGCAGTTCGGCTCCAGGGCGGCGCTGCTGCGGAACATGAAGGTGAAGTCCGCCTCCACCGTCTTCGCCAGCAGCGGGATGTCCGGCACGGCCAGGGGGAGTTCGGCCTTCCGCAGCCGGGCGAGGATCGTCTCGTCGGACTCGCCCTCCACCGAACCGGCCGCCCACTCCACGTCCAGCGCGCGCACGGCGTCGATGCACTGCCCGAACGTCTTCGCGCGCACCGCGACTCCGGTGTCGACCACAGCCACGTCGGTGACACCTGGCAGCGCGAGGACCGCCGCCTCGTTGCGCACGGACTTGGGGGATCCGTTGAGTGTGGGTGGGCGGCAGACCATGGTGGGCAGGGCGTCCGGCACCTGGAGGTCCATCGCGTACTTCTTCTGCCCGGTGACCGCGAGACGGGCGTCGTCACGCCCGTGCGGCTTGCCGATCACCGAGAACTCCGAGGACGGCTTGAGCTCGGCCTCGACCACCTTGACGGTGCTGCTGGCGGCCTTCACCGCCAGGTCCCCGTACGACACCGACGATCCGTCCGGTGCCGAGATCACCCCGGCCTTCGACTCCAGCAGGTCGACCACCGAGCCGAGCTCGATCGCCGCCGCCTCCAGGAGCGCCTTGCGGGCGATCGCCGCGGCCACGCGGACCGGCGTGAACATCGACACCGTGGTGTTCGAGCCGCCGGTCAGCTGGTTGAGCAGCAGTTCGGGGCGTGCCGGCGCCAAGGTCACCCGGACCTTGTCGACGGGCAGGTCGAGCTCCTCCGCGATGATCATCGCCGTCGAGGTCGTGATGCCCTGCCCGACCTCCATCCGTGGCAGCTCGAACGACGCCGTGCCGTCCTCGTGCAGCACGATCCTGATCAGCGCCGACGTGGGCCGCGCGGCATCGGTCTGCATGTCCTCCAGGTCGTAGAGCTCAGGAATCTGCGGCAGCGAGGGCACGGCCGCCTGGGCCGGTGTGCTCAGTGTCAGGTCGGCGCCCACCGCGAGGGTCGCTCCGGCCAACACGTACCCGAGAAACGCGCGGCGCCCGAGCTGCGCGCGCTCACCGCGTCCACGAGTGTGAGCACCCCTGGAAGGGACATCGGTCATCGAGTGTTTCCTCTCTGCTTCCGGTCACGTCCGCAACTGCTCCGGCCGTCCGGGCCTCACGAGGTGTGCGGGGGTCCATCATGCTTGATCCGTGCATGGCGAGCGGAACTTCCGGTTTCCGGACGCGGGCAGACTCCGCGTCAGTTATGGGCAGCGCAACGATAGTTGGGCCGAACCCGGGTGAAGTACGCCCGTTCGGTGACGCGTTCACGACTTCGCCGCGTACCCGGGTCTTTCCACACGCGCGCTTCACGGCGCCTCCGTATCGGCGTGCTTCACTCTCGGCTCAAGATCAACATCTCTACCGGATCACAGAATGGGCCGACCGTGAACATACGCACGTCCCGACGGGCAGCAGCCGCCCTGCTGTCCCTCGCGCTCCTCCCCGCCACCCTCGCCGGCGCCACCGTCGCGCAGGCGCGGACGCCGTCCCCCGAGCCGAAGGTGACGGTCGGCGAGCAGACCACCGACCCGCAGAAGGTGCGGGACTTCTGGACCGCCGAGCGCGTTCAGGAGGCCCTGGCCAACGAGAAGAAGGACCAGGCCGCCTTCGACCGCAAGTCCACGGCCGCGACCGGCGAGAGCCGGCGCAGACCCGTCGAGCAGATCCGCCCGGCGCAGTCCGCGCCCGCGGTCTCCGGCAGGACCATCGCGCCGCTCGCCGCCGGCTCGGTCGTGCCGGAGATGCCGTACGCCCAGCCGGTCCCGTTCCCGCAGTCCCAGCCCGCCGTCATGGTCGGGAAGATCCTGTTCACCGCGAAGGACGGCACGACGCACGGCTGCACCGGCTCGTCCATCGTCACCGCCAACAAGAACACGGTGTGGACCGCCGGTCACTGCGTCCACCCCGGTGACGGCTCGGGCGCCGAGGGCTTCTACAACGACATCGTCTTCATCCCCGGCTTCAAGAAGAACGACCAGGCGCCCGAGGGCTACGACGCCCCGTGGGGCGAGTGGGCCGCCAGGGCGAAGGTCGCGCCGACCGCGTGGACCGCGGACGGCGACATGTTCTGGGGCGACATGGCGGCCTTCACGGTCGTCCCGCCGGCCGGCTACACGAACCTGACCGACACCCTCGGTGCCTTCGGCTACAAGTTCGGCTCCGGCCCCGACTGGTCGGACATCATCGACGCCGGCTTCCCCGGCGACGGCTACCAGCGCACCGACATGGACGGCTTCACGCAGTTCTACTGCACCGGCAACGCGCAGGACGCCACCCCGTTCTTCCCCGTGGACGACCGGCTGGAGGTCGACTGCGACATGGGCCACGGCGCCTCGGGCGGTCCGATGTCCACGCCTGAGGGCCAGATCGTCGGCGCCAACTCGCACGGCGAGGAGGACAGCGCGGGCAACATCTCCTCGGCCCTGCTGTACAGCTCGGCACACGCCGACAACGCCATCGACGTGATCAACCAGATCGGCACGCTCAGCTAGCGGCCACCGCAAGGGGGCGGGTACCGGGCGAACTCCGCCCCGGTGCCCGCCCCTTCGGTGTCAGCGGTCGGGTCCCGCGAACTCGGGATCGAGCGCCGCACCCGTCGGCGGCGGACCCGCGTTGGCCCGCCTCTGGCTCACGTACGCGGTCCTGATCTCATCGGTCGACATCTTCTGCCAGCCCTCCGGAAGCTTCAGCCCGGCCTCGGCGCGCTCCTGCTCCCACTTCGCGACCAACGCCTGCCGTGTGCGCGGCATTTCGTCGGCCGGCGGCCTGGGGCTGACCGTGACGCCCGACGTCACTTCCCCGAGGGCGGACACGGTCACCGCGGCCCCGGCCCCCAGCACGAACGCCGCCGCCACGCCCCACCACGCCCTGCGCCCCATCCCACACCCCTGCTTCGCACCCGTCCGACGATGATCAAGGAGCGTACCCGTACGCGAAACTGGTCAGGGACCGCGCCGGACGCCAGGATCGGGTCATGACACCGGCACCGGGTCACCCCCGGATCGCGGACGACGACGCGGCGACGATCGTGAGAGTGAGTGAGGCCCGCGTGCGGCCCGAACGCTTCGACGCCTTCCACGACTTCATCGTCGCCGCGGTGCGCGAGTTCCCCCGCCGTCACGCCGGACTGCTCTCCCACGAGGTTCTCGTCGCGCCGCCCCACTCACTGCTGTACGTCAGTTACTGGCGCAGCGAGGCGGACCTCGTGGCCTACGCGGGGGAGGGCTGGCGCGACCAGCCCGTGGTCCTGCCGGGGGAGGACGCGTACCTCCTCGCGCCGCTCCAGGTACGGCACTTCACCCGCATCTCACCGATCTGACCGACCGCCGGTCAGCATCCGGGCCAGTTCGACGGGACGGCTGAGGGCGACGGCGTGGCTCGCGGCGATCTCCTCCGGCACCACCCCGAGACGCTCCCGCACGACCCTGCGCAGGAAATCGGGCGGGAAGAAGCGGTCCTCGGTGCACAGCACGTACCGGGTCGGCACGTCCGGCCACGCCTCCAGCGGCCATGGCTGCGCCGAGGCGGCGGCCGAGGGGTGTGCCCGCTCCTTGCTCATCGCCTCGTCCGCGAGGGCGCGCGGCACGTCGTGGTAGAACGCGGCGTACGGGTCGTCGCTCCCGGTCAGGCCGCCGTCCCGCGCGGCCTGACGCCGCACCGCCTCGGTGTACCCGGTTCTGCTCCACCACTCGTCCGGCGACTCACCTGGCGCGGGGACCATCCCGGCGACCAGCACCAACTCGTCGACCGGGCGGCGCACGGCCACCAGGGGAGCGGTGAACGCGCCGAACGACTGCCCCACGACCACGAGCCCCCGCCGGTCGCCGACCGCCTCGACCACGGCGTCGGCGTAGTCGTCGAGGGTCAGCGCGTCGTCGTCGGCCGGAAGATCCGGAGCCACGACGTCGTGCCCGCGCGCCCGGAGCTCGGCCCCGACCAGATGCCAGTACCAGCCGACGTCCCCGGCTCCGTGGATCAGGACGTAGGTGCTCATGGCGTGCCTCCTCGCATTCGGTCGGGTGTTCGTCGATGTCCGGGGTCGACGATCGTGGCCCTCTCTTCGTCGAGATCGTCGCAGGTGTCGAGGCCGGCACGGCGGTCACGAGGCACGGAGGGGCGCGCGGAGGCACGTAGGTGCACGTATGCGGCCGACCGGCATACGTATCTGTCCTCCGGGGGCTACCGATCTTGCGTATCTCCCCATGTCAGGGCGCGTTCAGCAGGGCGGAACCCGGACCGTACGCCCCTCGACGAAAGTGATCCGACGTGAGCAACCTGGTCGTCGCCCTGGTGGAAGCAGCCGAACGGCACCCGCAGCGCGTGGCGGTGCGCGGGGACGGGAACGCCCTCACCTACGCCGAACTGGACGAGTTCAGCGCCAGGGCGGCCGGCGGAATGCGGGCCCACGGCGTACGCCCCGGCGACCGGGTCGGGCTGCGGCTGCCCTACGCCCCGGTCTACGCGGTGCTCTACTTCGGCGCGCTGCGCGCCGGAGCGATCGCCGTGCCGATGTACCCGAGCGTGCCGAAGGCCTCGGCGCAGACCCGCGCCGACACGGGTGGCGCCCGGCTCGTGTTCACCACGCCCGACGAGGCGGCCGCACGCCACGCCCGCGCGAGCGACACGACGCTCGTGCAGGTCGGCCCCGACTTTCTCGACCAAGTCGGCTTCTGGCCACAGCACTTCCACGTCGTCAGTCGCGCCGATCACGACCCCGCGGTCCTGATCGGTGCGGGAGGCGCGTCGGAGGACGCCGTGGACATGGCACTCAGCCACAGCACGCTCCGGCACGCCTCCCGCACCACCGGGGCGCTGACCGACGACACCGCCCCTGCCGCGGGCCGGGTCTGCGCGCGTGCCGCGGGGGGGCGGGCCGCGGGGATTGTAGGGGGGGCCGGTAGTACCGCAGC
>NZ_JBHYTK010000052.1:28107-47312 GCF_042749255.1 Streptomyces sp. NPDC059524
CACCCCGCCCCGCCCCGCCACCCCCCCCCGGGGGCGGGCCACCCCCCCCCCCCCCCCGCCCGCGGCGGGGGCCCCGGGGGGGGCCCGGCCCGGACTGCACGCGGTGATGGTCGGCGGAGCCTGTCTGCCCGCTGCCCCGCGGCCTACGACGAACCGCTGCCGCACCGGGCGTGTGGGTCCGACCCCCGTGGGGGCCGCGCCCGGCTGCCGTTGAGGCGGGTCAGCCGTTGGCGAGGGCCTTGACGCGGTCGGGCGCCCCGTTGAACTTGTCGTGGTCCCCGACGGTCGGGCCGGACGCCGTGTACTGCCACATCGTGTGGAACTTCCAGCCGGCCGGCAGCTGCCCCACGGTCGAGGCGTAGCGGGCGATCCACAGCGGGTTGGTGGCGGCGAAACCGCTGTAGTTGCCGGTGCACTGCTTCCACCAGCTGGTGGACGTGTAGATGACGGCGTCACGGCCGGTCCGGCGCTCGTACTGCTTCAGGAAGTCCCGGATCCAGCTCACGAGTTGACGGGACGTCTTGCCGTAGCAGGTCGAGCCGTAGGGGTTGTACTCGATGTCGAGCACGCCGGGCAGCGTCTTGCCGTCCTTGGACCAGCCGCCGCCGTGGTTGACGAAGTAGTCGGCCTGCTTGGTGCCGCTCGCGGTGTCCGGGGTGGCGAAGTGGTAGGCGCCCCGGATCATGCCGTTCTGGTAGGAGCCGTTGTACTGCTGGGCGAAGTACGGGTTCCGGTAGGACTTGCCCTCGGTGGCTTTGACGTAGGCCCACTTCACGCCGCTCTTGCGCAGAGTGGACCAGGCGACGTTGCCCTGGTGGCTGGAGACGTCCACGCCCTTGGTCTGCACGACGCGGGTCTCGACGGGGACCCCTTCGATTCCCTCGTTGGCGAGGACGCCCTCGCCCATGAACGCGGTGCCGCGGTCGGGCGCCGGCTGACCGGTGTCGTCGGCCGACGCGGAAACCGCGGGCAGGGCCAGCAGGAGGATCTGGGAGGCGACCAGTGCGCCGGAGGCGATCCGGCGGCGACGGTTGCTGGGTGCTGCTGCAGTTACGTTGCGCATGCGGCTCATCTGACCCCCTGTCACAGCGGGCCGCATCTCACAGTGGGCCAGACGGTGTTGGGCGCCGGGCGCCCTCATCGCCGACAGCAGCCATCGGACTTGCGTCCTCGCAGGTCAGCGCGCGCGGACGAGCGGGAACGGCCTGGTCACGGCGCGGGGTGCGCCCGGCGGAGCGTCGTTTCCACCCTGTCGAGCATCTGGCCGAGGAGATGCAGGGCGCGGGCGCGGGTGGGGGCGCCGCGGGCGGTGCCCTTCCAGTACACGTCCGTGAACGCCTCGACGGCGGGCAGAATCTGACGGTCGTCACGGGTCGCGAGGACGAGCACGAAGCGTGCGTGGTCTCCGATGTCGGTGCCCCGCGGGTGCTGTTCGACGACACCGCGCAGTCGTGCGGTGAGTGCGGGAAGAGTGCGTGCGGTGGGGAACACCACGGCGAGTGAGGCCAGCGCCAGTCGCACCGCCGGGCACTCGACCGGCCAGCGTGACAGCAGGTCAGGGGTGCAGGACTGAACAGCCTTTCGAGCCCGGTGCTCACTGTCCGGATCCGCGTGCGGCGGAGTCCTCGGCCAGCACCCGGCCGCCTTTCGCTCCGCGACGGTCGCGGCGCAGAAGAGGAGTTCCACCGCGTTGAACCGCTGCCGGGCCGGCACCCGGTCGTCGCAGGCCAGGGCCGCGAGCAGCGGGACGCCGGCAGCGGTGTCGGACCGACAGGTGTCCTGGTGGAGGACGTCGTTGTAGAAGTCGCCGAGGAAGCCGCTGTCGTCCTTCCAGAACGGGTCGGCCTCCGGTGCGAAGAGCATCGCCGCCTGCGGCGGGTACGGGCCCTTCATCCGGTCGGCTATGACGTCCCGGAAGATCCGGCGGATCGGCGGCCCGAACTCGGGAGCGGTGTGCGTCGTCATGGCCGTCGCAGCGTACTGGTGGGCGGGGCCAGACGGTGGACTCGGGCTGCTGCGGGCTGAGGTGCACAGCGTGATGGCGCTGTGGGCCGGTGAACACGGCAGCGAGGCCGGGCTGATGCTGACGGCCTCCGGCCCCGTACCGGTCGAGGTGTGGCGCCGGCGGCTGGAGCCGGGCGAGGAGTACCCGCGACCGGCTGACCTCCGGGCCGCCGCGCCCTGCGGTGCGTACGACCCCGCGGCGGGTCAGACGGCCGTCATGCTGGGGGAGCGTTCGGCGGACAGCGCGACGGCGCGCCGGACCGACTCAGGCGCCGCCGCCAGCAACGGCAGCCGCACGGCCGGGCTGGGAATGCGGCCCTGCGCGTGCAGCACTCCCTTGATCACGGTCGGGTTCGGCTCGGCGAAGAGCGCGGCGGAGAGCCGGGCCAGTTCGGCGCCGAGCCGGCGCGCCGGTCCGGCCGCGCCCGACCGCCACAGCGCGATCAGCTCGGCGTAGTCGGAGGTGCGCACGTTGGCCGAGGCCAGGATCCCGCCGTGCGCGCCCGCCGCGAGCAGCGGCGAGATGACGGCGTCGTCGCCGCCGAGCACGGCGAAACCGGCCGGCGGCGCGCCGAGCAGTTCCACCGCCGCCGCGTCGATCGCACCGGTCGCGTACTTGACCCCCACGACCTCCGGCAGCTCCCCCAGCGCGGTGAGCGCGCCCGTGCTCAGCGGCTGACCCGTGCGGTACGGGATGTCGTACACGACCAGCGGCAGGCCGCCGTGCTCGGCGAGCGCCGTGAAGTGAGCCAGCGTTCCCGCGAGGCCCGGCCGCGTGTACGGCGGCGCGGGCACCAGCGCCGCGGCGACGTCGCCCCGCGCGGCGAGTTCGCGCAGGGACGTCACGGCGGAGGCGGTGTCGTTCGTGCCGACGCCGACGATCAGGGGCGCTCCGTGCGCCCGGCAGGCCGCGGCGCACACGCGCACGACGGTCTGCTTCTCCTCGGCGGTCAGGGTGGCCGCCTCCGCGGTGGTGCCCAGGGCGACGAGCCCGCGAGCACCGCCCGTCGACAGCGCCTCGTCGGCGAGACGGGCGAGCGCGTCCGGGGCGAGACGCAGATCGTCGGTGAACGGGGTGACCAGGGGGACGAACAGGCCGGAGAGGTCCGCTTCGGGATGCATGCGCGTTTCCATGCGCCCAGCCTGACCGACACCGACCCAGTAGATCCAGTTCATGTTTCTTCGCTCATGCGTAAGCTCACCTTATGCTCGATGTGCGACGACTCCACCTGCTGCGCGAACTGGACCGGCGCGGCACCATCGCGGCCGTGGCCGAGGCGCTGACCTTCACCCCGTCGGCCGTCTCCCAGCAGCTGAGCGTCCTGGAACGCGAGGCCGGCGTCCCCCTGCTGGAGCGCAGCGGACGGCGCGTGGTCCTCACACCGGCGGGCCGCACCCTCGTCGGCCACGCCGACGCCGTCCTCGAACGCCTCGAACTCGCGGTCTCCGAACTGGCCGGGGCCCGCGAGGGCATCGGCGGATCGCTGCGCATCGGCACGTTCCCCTCGGGCGGCCCCGCGATCGTGCCCGCCACCCTGGCCGAACTGGCCCGGCGGCATCCCGCGCTGGAGCCGATGGTGCAGGAGATCGACTCGGCGCGCGTCTCCGACGGCCTGCGCGCCGGCGAACTCGACGTGGCGCTCGTCCACGACTACGACTTCGTGCCCGCCTCGCCCGACACCACGATGGACCAGGTCCCGCTGCTGGAGGAGCCGATGTACCTGGCCACGGGCGGTGCCCCCGCCGACACGGGCGCCACCCGCGGCGGCGACTCGCTGGCGGACCTTCTCGGCCCCTGGGCGGAGGCGCCGTGGATCACCGCGAGGGACGGCACGACCGGCCACGCGATGGCCGTTCGCGCCTGCCAGGCCGCCGGATTCCGCCCCCGCATCCGCCACCAGGTCAACGACTTCCGTACGGTTTTGGCCTTGGCCGCGATCGGCCAAGGCGCCGGATTCGTACCGGAGATGGCGACCGCGCAGGCCCCCGACGGCGTGCTCCTGACCCGGCTGCCCCTCTTCCGCCGCTCGAAGGTCGCCTTCCGCGCGGGCGGCGGCACCCATCCGGCGATCGCGGCGTTCGTGGCGGCCGCGCGGACGGCAGTTGGCGGCAGTAGCTGAAAAGAGGACCGTCATCGGGCGACCATGACGGGGCAGGGCCGATCGCGCAGACGTGCGACCAGGCCGGGGGCTGAGGAGAACGGGCGATGACAGACGTGGGCGCAGACACGGACGACACACGGATCGGCACACCTATCGACACACGTATGGACGCGGACATGGGCACACGTACGGATACAGGCATGGACGGAGGCCGGGCGCGGGAGGTCTGGCAGAAGCTGGAACCCCTGCACGCCGTCACCTACTTCGCCCCCGAGTGCGTCACGGCGCATCGAGAGGTCGGCCTGCGGGGCTTCTGGATGGGCTACTTCGGAGCGCGGGCCGCGCCTCTGGGCGCGGTGGCGGCGGGAGTCGTCGAGGCGGCCTTCTTCAACTTCCATCCCGCGATGGTGCGTCGCGCGATCCCCGACGCCTGGGGTTTCGCCGCACCCGAGGCCGTCCTCCGGGCCCGCTCCACGGCGGCCGCCGAGGCGCTGCGCCGCGTGGCGCCCGCGGCGGTCGCGTCGGCGGAGCGGATCAACCCCCTGCTGGAACGGGTGATCGCCGCGGCGGACGGCGCCGGACGCCCGCTGTTCGCCGCCAACCGGGACCTGGCCCTGCCCGACGACCCGGTCGGGGCGCTGTGGCAGCACACCACGACGCTGCGCGAGCACCGCGGGGACGGACACGTCGCGGCACTGACGGCCGAAGGCGTCAGCGG
This sequence comes from Streptomyces sp. NPDC059524, assembly GCF_042749255.1. NCBI lineage: Bacteria > Bacillati > Actinomycetota > Actinomycetes > Kitasatosporales > Streptomycetaceae > Streptomyces > Streptomyces sp. NPDC059524. The sequence goes on from NZ_JBHYTK010000052.1 coordinate 32,932, forward strand.
GTGCGAGGCACACGTGCTGTTCTCGGCCTGCGAAGGGACCGACGCGTCGATCCTGCGGGACAACCGCGGCTGGTCGAAGGACGAGTGGCAGGCCGCCACGGACCGACTGGCCGCCCGTGCTCTCCTCGACGGCGAGGGCCGCCCGACGGCAGGGGGAGGAGCCCTGCGCGACCACGTCGAGTCCCGCACCGACGCCCTCGCCGTCCGGCCCTACGAGGAGCTGGGGCAGCGCGGGTTCGCCCAACTCCAGGAGTTGCTCGCTCCATTGGCCGAGCAGGCTCTCGCCTCGGACACGATCCCCTTCCCCAACCCGATGGGCCTCCCCGCCCGTCCGGCGGCGTCGGCGAACGGGGCGTAGACCGCTCGCCGATCCTCGATCCCCGGTCGGTTCAGGGCGTCCAGACGTACGGGGTCGTCGTCGTGACCGCGTGCAGGCCGAGCCGGATGAGGATCGGCGCGCTGTCGGCCGAGGCGTCGACGTAGAGGTAGGGGACGCCGCGGGCGGCGGCGATCCGGGCCCGCTGAGCGACCATGGCCCGGTAGATGCCCCGCCCGCGCCACTCCTCGAGCGTCGACCCGCCCCAGAGCCCGCCGAAGTCGGCACCCTCCTGGAACACCAGCCAGGCGGCGCACACGACGTCGTCCCCCGCCTCGGCGACCAGGACGACGATGTCCTGCGGCGCGCTCTCGATCCGGCCCGCGAGGTCGTCGGCCAGCCACCCCCAGTCCTCGCCCCAGACGGTGCTCTCCATCGCGGCGATGCGCCGGAGATCCGCGAGGGCGGTGACCCGGCGCAGGGTCACCCCCTCGGGCAGGACCGGGTCGGCGGCGAGGTCCGCGGACTGCCCGATGAGCACGGTCTCGCTGTCCTCCGGGACGAACCCGGCCGCGGCGAGCCGCTCCGTGAGGCCGGCGGGGAGATCGTGACCGCGCGTCTTCCACTCGACCGCCTCGCCGCGGGCGGCGTAGAAGTCACGCTGCCGGGCGATGAGCGCGTCCAGCTCGTTTCCGTCCACGCCGAGATCGCGCGGGCCCGTGACGAAGCCGCGGTGCCAGCCGACGACACGGGTCAGCGGGCCGTCGGTCTCGATACGGGTGCTGCCGCCGGGCGGGGTGACGCCGCGGAGCTGGGCGTCGTACGCGGCACGGAGTTCAGTGATCACTGTGTCGTTCACTCGAACACCGTACGAACCGGGTCAACTGATTAAACGCCGTCGTGGTCGGCGATCGACGGGTGCTTCAGGAGAGCGTCCGGGGCGAGGGCTGTTCCCTGTTCGTACGCCGTGTCGAAGCGGGTGTCACCGAGCGCTTGCCGGGCGGCTGCCTCGACGCGGTCGACGTCGTCGCGCTCGCCTTCCGGCAGCGGTGCGCCGACCGAGCGGCGCAGCGTGTCCGCGGCGCCCAGGAGGCGGGCCGCGCGGGCGGGTTCTCCCGTGAGCGCGCGGGCACCGGCGAGGCCTTCGAAGCCGAGCGCCAGGCTGCGCGGGGAGCCGGCCGCGTGGGCGGCGGCCAGCCCGTCGAGCTGGAGCCGTAGCGCGGCGGGGGCGTCGCCGCGCAGTTCGGCCACGAAGCCGAGCTCCGCGAGGATCAGCGCGGGCGCCTCGGGTTCGTACCCCATCTGCCGGTGCACCTCGAGCACATGCCGCAGATGCGCCTCCGCCGCGTCCAGACGGCCCTCGCGGCGCGCACCGATGCCGAGCCCGGTCTCCGCGTACTGCTCCCCGAAGCGGTCCGAGCGCGCGACCGCGAGCCGCCTGGCCCGATCGTGGAACTCCCGGGCGCGCGGCAGGTCCCCGCCGAGCAGCGCGATCCGGCCGAGTCCGGACAACTGGAAGCAGACCGCCGGCCACAGCTCCAGGTCCTCGGCCATGCGCAGGCCCTCACGGTGCAGCCGCTCCGCGCGTGCGTAGTCACCGGCGACCTGTGCGTCCATCTGCAGCGGCACCATCGCCTGCAACTGGCCCCACTGGTCGCCGAGTTCACGGAAGAGCTCCAGACTGCGGCCGCCGTTCCGGCGCACCGTGCCGGAGTCCCCGCGCAACTGCGCGTGGAACGCCTGGCCGGCCAGCGCGGCGGCCGTGCCCCACCGGTCACCGAGCCGGCGGAAGGCGTCGAGGGCGGACGCGAGGAGTTCCTGGCTCGGGCGCGGATCGCCGACTCCGTACTGCTGGGACGCCAGGAACCACTCCGCCGTCGCCCGGCCGTGCGGATCGTCGACCGCGTCGTAGGGCCGGAGTGCGGCACGGTACTCGGCGGCCGGGTCGGAGGTGCCGCCGAGCAGCAGCCGGAACCCGCCGCGGAGAGCGGTGGCCCGCGCGGACAGGGTGGGCTCGGTGCGGACGCCGGGCGCGGACACGGTGTCCAGGGCGGCGGTCAGGGCGCGCCGTGCTTCGGCGTACCGGCCGCGCAACTGCCAGTACCGGGCAAGTGAGTTGGCCAGGCGCAACGCGCAGTCGGCGTCACCGGCCGCGACCGCGCCGTCGAGCGCGGAGCGCAGGTTCGCCTGCTCGGCGTCCAGGCGGCGCAGCCACTCCCGCTGGGCGGGCCCGCGCAGGTGCGGCTCGGCGTCCTCGGCCAGCGCCCGGTAGTACGCGCGGTGGGCGCGCCGCAGATCCGCCGCCTCGCCCGATTCTGTGAGGCGCTCCGCCGCGTAGGCGCCCACGGACTCGAGCAGCCGGTAGCGGGGCCCGCCCTCGGGGCCCTCGTGCATCTGCAGCAGGGAGCCGTCCACGAGCCGGGCGAGCAGATCGAGGACCTCGGTGCGGTCCACGCCCTGCCCGGCGCACAGTTCCTCGGCGGCGGCGAGGGTGCAGCCGTCGGCGTGCACGGCCAGGCGGCGCAGTACGGCGCGCTCGCCCGCGCCCAGCAGGCCCCAGCTCCAGTCGATGACCGCGCGCAGGGTGCGCTGGCGGGCCGGCGCGCCGCGCGAGCCCACCGCGAGCAGCGAGAACCGGTCGTCGAGCCGGGCCGCCAACTCGTGGACGCCCAGGGCCCGTACGCGCGTCGCGGCCATCTCCAGAGCCAGCGGGATGCCGTCGAGGCGCCGGCACACCGAGACCACCGCGTCCAGGGTGGTGTCGTCGAGCACGAAGCGCGGCGCGGCGGCCTGGGCACGCGCCACGAACAGCTCGACCGCGCCGAACTTCCGTACGTCCGCCGCGCTCAAGCCCTCGGCGGAGCCCGGATGCGGCAGCGGCGGGACTTCCTCCAACGCCTCGCCGGTGAGGCCCAGCGGGACCTGGCTGGTGGCCAGCACCCGCAACGACGGTGCCGTGCGCAGGAGTTGCTCGGCCACCCGGGCCGCAGGTGCGGCGACGTGTTCGCAGTTGTCGAGGACGAGCAGGGCCGGTCGGCCGGCCAGGGTGTGGGCGATGCGACCGGCCAGGGGCTGGGGTGCGCCGCCGGGCGGGGCGGTGTCGTCGCGCAGGCCGAAGACGGCGCGCAGCACGTCGGCGACACCGGCCGTCCCGTGACCTGTTCCGTCTGCCGTCCCGGCAGTCGGCTCCGCGGCCTTCTCGTCGATCGTTTCCGCGGTGTCGAGGCCGGCGAGTTCGGCGAGGTGCACGCCACCGGGGAAGTCCGGCGCCAGGCGGGCGGCGGTGGCCAGGGCGAGCCGGGTCTTGCCGACGCCACCCGGGCCGGTGAGCGTGACCAGGCGGTGCGCGCCGAGCAGCGCGCGCAGTCCCGCGACGGCCTCGTCGCGCCCGATCAGTTCGGTGAGCTGCGCGGGCATCGCGGCCGGTGCGTGACCGGTGGGTGCGGGCGCGGGTGGCGGTGCGGGCGTGGGCGTGGGCGTGGGATTGGCCAGGAGAGCGGGGTCCTGGGCCAGGATCGCCTGCTGGAGTTCCGTGATCTCGGGCCCGGGATCGATGCCGAGGTCCTCGGCCAGCCGGGCCCGCAGCTCCGCGAGACCGCGCAGCGCCTCCTGCCGGCGCCCCGCCGCGTAGAGCGCCCGCACGTGTGCGGCGCGGGCCCGCTCACGCAGCGGGTGGAGGCTCACCAGGTCGCTCAAATCATCGGCGACCAGGGCGTGTCGGCCGAGCTCCAGGCGTGCCTCGGCCTGTTCCTCGATCGCGGTGAGGCGTTGCTCGTCGAGGCGGGCGGCAGCGGCCCGTACGAAGTCCTCGTCGGCGAAGTCCGCGAACGCCGGGCCCCGCCACAGCGCGAGCGCGTCCGTCAGAAGTCCGGACCGGGACGCGGGGTCGGCGGCCGACCGCGCTCGGCCGAGGAGTTCCTGGAACCGGCCCGCGTCCAACGAGTCCTGGGCGGCGAGGAGTTCGTACCCGGCGGGACGGCGGGCCACGAGGTCGCGGCCGCCCGGTTCGGCGGCCTCCAGGACCTTGCGCAGTTGCCACACCTTGTTCTGCAGGGCCGCCGCCGGGTTGTTCGGCGGCTGCGCGCCCCACAGGTCCTCGACGAGCCGGTCCGCGGAGACCGGCTGCCCGCGATGGGCCAGGAGATGCGCGAGCAGAGCACGCACCTTCAGCTCGGGGACCCGGACCTCCGCCCCGCCGTCCGTCCACACGCCCAGCGGACCCAGTACCCCCCAATGCATGCCGAGCAGGCTATCCGACCCCTCCCGACGTGGATCAAGAGCGGGCGGGGGCCGGGCCCGGAGTGACCGAGAGCGGACCGGGAGAGGACCGAGAGCGCTCCGGCGCAGTGTGGGGACCCGACGGAGCCGGGCGCCACGGCACCGTCCGCGCGCCGCATCCACTCGGCCGACCACACCCCGTCAGGCACACCGCACCGCACCATGGAGGACCCCATGCCGTCGCACACCGCAGCCGAGGCCGGCCAGGCACCAGGGCCGAAGGCCGGTCCGAGACAGTGGCTGGGACTCGCCGTCCTCGCCCTGCCCACCCTGCTGATCTCCCTCGACCAGAGCGTGCTCTACCTGGCCCTGCCCCATCTGGCCCGGGACCTCGCGCCGACCGGAACGCAGACGCTGTGGATCATGGACATCTACGGCTTCCTGATCGCCGGGTTCCTGATCACCATGGGCACCCTCGGCGACCGTGTCGGCCGCCGCCGGCTCCTGACGATCGGCGCCGCGGCGGTCGGTGCCACCTCCGTCGCGGCCGCCTGGTCGTCCAGCGCCGAGGCTCTCATCGTCTCCCGGGCCCTGCTCGGCATCGCCGCCGCGACGCTCATGCCGTCGACCCTCGCCCTGATCGGCAACATGTTCCACGACCCGGCCCAGCGCGCCCGCGCCATCGCCGTGTGGGCCAGCTGCTTCATGGGCGGCACGGCGCTCGGCCCCGTCGTGGGCGGGATCTTCCTGGAGTACTTCTGGTGGGGGTCGGTGTTCCTGCTCGGCGTGCCGGTCGCGGCCCTGCTGCTGATCGCCGCGCCGAAGCTGCTGCCCGAGTACAAGGCCCCGGACGCCGGCCGCATCGACCTGTTCAGCGTGCTGCTCTCGCTCGTGTCGATCCTCTCCGTGATCTACGGCCTGAAGGAACTATCCCGGCACGGTCTCGCCCCCGTACCGCTCGCGGCGGTCGCTCTGGGCCTCGCCGTCGGCACCGCGTTCGTGCGGCGACAGGGCAGGCTGGAGCACCCGCTCCTGGATCTGAAGCTCTTCCGCGTCGGAGCCTTCACCGCCGCGCTCCTGATCCTCATGGTGTCGATGCTCGGCACCGGCGGCGGCTACCTCTTCATCACCGGCTTCCTGCAGATGGTCGAGGGCCACTCGCCGATGGCGGCCGGTCTGTGGATGGTGCCCGCGGCCGTCGCCTCGATCCTCGCGGCCCAGGTGGCACCGGTCCTCACCCGGCGCTTCCAGCTCGGCACCGTCGTCGGCGTCGCGCTGATCGTCGGTACGGCCGGATATGTGCTGCTGGCCCTCGTCGACGCGGTTGCCGGGATGCCGCTGCTCATGACCGGCTTCGTGATCGTCTTCATCGGGGTCGGGACGTTCGGTTCGCTGGGCACGGGCCTCGTCGTGGGGTCCGTGCCGCCCGAGAAGGGCGGGTCGGCGGCGGCCCTGTCCTCCATCAGCGGCGATCTCGGCACTGCCCTCGGCGTCGCCGTCCTCGGCAGCCTCGGCACCGCCGTCTACCGCGCCACGCTCGACGCCCCCGAGGGAACCCCGGACCGCGCCGCCGAATCGGCGGGAGCATCCATGGAGAACGCCCTCGCGACCGCCCGCGAGCTCCCCGCGCGGACCGGAGACGCCCTGCTCACCGCGGCCGAGGAGGCCTACACCGCCGGGCTCAACGCCGTTGCCGCCGCGTGTGTCCTGATCACCGCGACCAGCGCCGTCATCGCCCTCACCATGCTCCGTAATCGCCGAGGTGCCGATGCGCCGAACGCGCACGGAGCGACCGCGAGTCCGGAGTCGGTCGCCGACCTGACGGACTCCGTCGGCCCCCGCTGACCAGCCTGATCGCCGTTCCCACCCCTGACTTCTTCGGAGTACGCATGTGTGACTCGACCGCGACCCAGGACCCGGGCCAGGTGCCTGCGGCCCCGGAGACGCATGGATCCGCCGGCGAGGCGACGGCGGCCGCCCCGCCGGCCCACCCTTCCCGCTCCGTACCGGCCCTCTGGCTCGCCCTGATCGCCGCCCCGCTCTCCATGGGCATCGCCGGCCCGTCCCTCGTCCTCGACGCCGTCGCCCGTGACCTCGACACCTCGGTCGCCGCCGTCACTTGGGCCGTGACCGCCTTCGGCTGGGGCGCGTCCGTCGGTACGCCGCTGGCGGCAGGTCTGCTCCGGTACCGGGGGACACGGGCCGCCCTGACGGTGAGCGCGCTGCTCGTCGCCGCCGGGGCGAGTCTGGTGATGTCCGCGCCCGTGCTGCCCGCCCTGATCGTGGGCAGCGCGTCGCAGGCGCTGGGCGCCGCCGGTCTGACCACGGTCGCCCTGCAACTGGCCCGCTCCCCGCGCAGGATGGGCCTGGTCACCGCCTCGCTCGCGGTCACCGGCTCCACCGCGCCGCTCGTCGGCTCCCTCGCGGGCGACCTGCTGTCCTGGCGGGCGGCGCTCACCCTCCCGCTGATCGGCCTGCTCGGCGTCCCCGCCGTGCGGCGCCGCGTCACCGAAGGGCCCGCGACCGAACACGCCGCACAAATGCAAGAAGCCGACCGCTTCGACCTGACCGGAGCCCTGCTGCTCACCGCGCTGGCGACCGCACTGGTCATGATCCCGCACCGGCCGGCCGTGGCCGCCGTGTCCGCCGTCATCGCGCTGGTCGCACTCGCGCTGCGCCTGCGGTCCCGTCCCCGCGGTTTCGTGCCCGCCGACGTGGTCCGCAGGCCCGCGTTCCTCCTGGCCGCACTGCCCGCGTTCGTGCTGGCGGTGGTCAACTTCGGCCTGGTGTACGCCGTTTCGGGCCGGCTCGCGGACGACACCGGCTGGTCGTCCGGTGCGATCGGCGCCGCGATGGTGTGGCCGATGCTGCTGGGCGGCGCACTGTCCTGGTTCGTGGTCGCCGCCTCCGCCCGGACGGGTCACCGCCCGATCGTCCTGGCGCTCCTCGCCCTGGGCGCCACCGCGCCCGTGGTGACCTGGCTGGGCAGCGGGGCGGCGCTGCTGCTCGGGGCGCAGGCTCTGTCGTCCGTCGCCGCGTCCTCCGGCCAGGGCGTGTTCTCCGTACGGGCCGCCGATGCCGTCCCCGAGCGCGAACGCCCGGCGGCCATCGGCCTGTTCACCCTCTGCTACCTGCTCGGCGCCGCCTTCGGCCCGGCGCTGGTGACCCTCCTGCCGACGGCCTGAGGGAGCCGTCGCTACCCCTGATCCTTCTCCGGAGACTGGTGCGGCCGGTGGATGTGGTGGAGCACGGTGGTGAGCTGCTCGGCGGTCAGGTGCGGGGAGGGGAGCGGCTGGGCGGGGCGGGTGCGGAGGCTGTCGAGGAGGAGGGCGAGCGGGCGGCGCCACGCGCCGGGCACGGTGGCCTGGAGGGCGGGCGCCGTGCGGCCCAGGGCGGCCAGGGCGAGGAGGAGATCCTCGGTGACGACGTCCGTGCGGACGAGCCCCTGATCACGGCAGCGTTCGAGGAGGCCGGTGAGCGTCTCCGCGTTGTGGACGTGCAGCTTCTCCAGCGTGGCGACGCCCTGGATGCCGGTGGTCATGAGGTCGCTGGCGCCCCGGTCGGTGGCCAGGACCGTGAAGACGTGGTCGAGGTAGCCGGTGAGCCCCTGCCAGGGGTCCTTGGCGCGCCGGGCTTCCTCGCCCGCGTCGACGACGGTGCTGAGGGTGTCGTGGAAGACGGCCTCGATCAGGGCGGCCCGGTCGGGGAAGCGGCGGTACAGGGTCGCGTTGCCGACGCCCGCGCGGCGGGCGATCACGTCGAGGGGCGCCTCCACGCCTTGCTCGGCGTAGACCTGGCGGGCTGCGGCCAGGACCAGTTCACGGTTGCGCTGCGCGTCCTTTCTCACAGACGGAACCGTACAGGATCTGTGGAGTGCTCCCCGGTTCCTGTTAGGGTCGGCCGGGACAGAAACCGGGGAGTAATCCCCACTTCGTTGTTGGGAGCCGTCATGCCCGTACCGCACACCGAGGAACTCGCGGCCTGGACCACCGATTTCGCCCTCGACCCCTACCCTGCGTTCGAGGCGCTGCGGGCGAAGGGGCCGGTGCACTTCGTCCGCTTCCCGACGGGTGAGACCGCGTGGATGATCCTCGGGTACGCCGAGGCGCGCGCCGCGCTCGCGGACCCGCGGCTGTGCCACGACGTGCGGGTCTCGGCGGAGTTCGACAGCGACGGCCTCTACTCGGTGGGCCGGAACATGCTGCAGACCGACCCGCCCGACCACACCCGCCTGCGGTCCCTGGTGGCACGCGAGTTCACCGCGCGGCGGGTACGGGCACTGCGCTCGCGGGTGCAGGCGGCGGCGGACACACTCCTCGACGCTATGGAGCCGTTGGGGCGCGCGGACCTGATCGACGCCTTCGCCTTCCCGCTCCCGCTGACGGTCATCTGCGAACTGCTGGGTGTGCCGGGCGTCGATCACGGGCGGTTCCGCTCCTGGACCGCGAAGGTGCTCGCGGTGGGTGAGCCCGAAACCTCCGGCCTCGCCGCCCAGGAGCTGGCCGTGTACCTCGCGGGCCTGATCGAGGAGAAGCGCGGCATCGGCCGGGACGCGGCGGCGGAAGGCGATCTGCTGCACGCGCTGGTGACCGCCCACGACGAGGGCGGCGACCGCCTCAGCGACGAGGAACTCATCGGCATGGCGTTCCTGCTCCTGGTCGCCGGCCACGAGACGACGGTCAACCTCATCGCCAACGGCGTACACCTGCTGCTGACCCGCCCCGAGCAACTGGCCGCGCTGCGCGCGGACGACCGCCTGGTGGAGGGATGGGTGGAGGAGACGCTCCGTTTCGAACCGCCGTCGCCGGCCGGCACCTACCGCTACACCTCGGAGCCGATGACGGTCGGTGGCGTCCTCATCCCGAAGGGGGCGCGCGTGGTCGTCTCCCTCGCGTCGGCGAACCGCGATCCCGCGCAGTTCCCGGATCCCGAGCGCTTCGACATCCACCGGGACCCGGCCCTGACCCGCTCCCACCTCGCCTTCGGGCACGGCATCCACCACTGCCTGGGCGCGCCGCTCGCCCGCCTGGAAGCGAGCCTCGCGCTGCGCGCGCTCCTCGATCGCTTCCCCGACCTGGCCCTCGACGGCGATCCCGCGCCGGACTGGCGCCCGAGCCTGCTGCGGGGCCTGAGCCGCCTTCCCGTGCGCTGGTGAGACGGCAGGCCGTCACCGGCGGCGGCCCGTGTCCCGGAGCCGCCGGACGGGCGCGTGGTGGGGTGCGGGCGCGGGGACTGGGGTGCAAGGTGGGGGCACATACTCAGGGCCGCCGCCGGTGACGGCCATGGACGTGGCGCAGGTGGATCGTGAACCGACCCGAGGTCGACTTCGAGGCCGTCTTCCATGCTCTTCCGGGTGCGGTCGCCCTCCTCACACCTGACCTCGTCTACGTAGAGGTCAACGAAGCCTTCCTGGCGATCTCCGGCCGCACCCGCGCCCAGCTCATCGGCCGCTACCTGTTCGACGTGTTCCCCGACAACCCCCAGGACCCGGCCGCCTCGGGCATGCGCAACCTGCAGGCTTCGCTGCGCCGCGTCGCCGAGACGGGCGAGCGGGACAGCATGGCGCTGCAGCGCTACGACGTCGAGGACGCGGACCGCCCCGGCGTCTGGCACGAGCGCTGGTGGAGCCCGGTCAACGTGCCGGTGCCGGCCGCCGACGGCACGGTGGCGCTGCTGCTGCACCGCGTGGAGGAGGTCACCGAGCTGATCCGGGCACGGGGCCGGGAGGGGGCGGGGGAGCGGACGCCGGTCCTGGAGGCGGAGATCTACACCCGCTCGCGGGAGCTTCAGGAGGTCAACGAGCGGCTGCGCGCGGCGCACGCCCGGGAACGGGAGGTCGCGCTGCACCTGCAACGGGCGATGCTGCCCGCCTCCGGCGTCCCGGAAGGCCTGCGGGTGGCGGTGCGCTACCAGCCCGCCGTGAGCGCGCTGAACGTGTGCGGAGACTGGTACGACCTCATCGACATGCCCGCCGAAGGCCGTGCGGCGGTGACGGTCGGCGACGTCGTCGGCCACGGGCTGATCGCCGCGGGCGTCATGGGCCAGCTGCGCAGCGCGCTGTCGGCCGCGTGCCGCGTGGCCGGCGGACCCGGCCAGGCCCTCGAGGCCCTCGGGCTGTACGCCCGTTCCGTCGAGGGTGCGGAGTGCACCACCGTCGCCTGCGTGTTCATCGACTGGAACACCCGCACTCTCGCCTACAGCTGCGCCGGCCATCCGCCGCCCGCACTCGCCCGCCCCGACGGCACCGTCACCTTCCTCGCGCAGGCCACCGACCCGCCCCTCGGCGCCCGCCCCGAACACTCCGCCCGCGCACAGGAGCACCTCCCCTTCCCCGAGGGTTCGGTGCTCCTCCTGTACACCGACGGCCTGGTGGAACGGCGGGGCGAGGACATCGACACGGGCCTGGACCGGCTCGCCCGCTCGCTCGCCCGGCACCGCGACCTGATCCCCGAAGAGCTCGCGGACGCGCTGCTCACCGACCTGATGCCGCCGTCCGGGCTGACCGACGACACGGCCCTGGTCGTCGTCTGCCTGTGACACACCGTGTGCCGATCGGGAGCCGCCCCGTATGCGTTCGGCCGTCCAGGTATGGAGGACCGTCAAGGTTTCCTGGACAGTCCACCCCTTCGCTAATGTGGCGCACGTGTCAGACGTGATGGGTGAGCGCGAGCTCGAAGAGGCGGTCCGGGCCCTGAGAAGCGCCGAGGACCGGGTGGCCGACGCACTGCGCGCCTACCTGGAGCGGGATCCGCTCACGGGCCGGCCCGTGTACGGCCGGATCGGACGGGCCGCGCAGATCACGGGCTGGGGGGAGCAGCGGGTCAAGGAGACCGCGATCCCGGGACTGGCCGAACGGCGCCGGGCCAAGCGGGCCGGCAAGGGGGCGGGCCACGGTGAGTGACTTCGACGCGATCGACTCGCTGCTCGCCTCCGTCGCCCCGGAGGCCGAACTGCCGGAGCGCCCGGTGCGGCGCGAACTGCGCGAGCAGGCAGGCCTGTCGAAGGCGCAGGTGGCCCGGGCCCTCGCGGTGAGCCCCTCCACCGTCGCGGCCTGGGAGTCGGACCGTGACCCGGCCGGCGAGGTCCGTACGAAGTACGCGTACCTCCTCGACGGCCTGGCCGCGAAGCTGGCCCCGCAGCCTGAACCCGCCGAGCCGGCGGAGCCCGCCGAGCCGTCCCCCGCGTCGCCTCCCACCACCACGGCCCAGGCCGCGCAGGACACGAACGACACGAACAGCACGAGCGGCACGAACGACGAGGACGACGACGTCGAGACGCTCACCGTACCGGAGCCGTGCGTCCTGTGCGGAGCCCCCGCCGGACAGCGGGTCGCCGGCTTCCCGCAGCACCTCGACCCGGCCGACTGCGCCACCGCCGCCCCCCAGGCCCCCGCGGCGGGGCCCGCCCCGCGCCGGACGCGACCCGAAGCCCCCGCGCCCCGCACACCCCGAGCGGCGGCCCGGCCGGGGGACCGCGACGCGGGACCGAGTAAGCCGCCGACGAAGCGGGCCTTCCAGCCCCAGTCGGGACCGCCGGACCTGATCGCCGAGACCGTCCGCTCCGCGCTCGCCGCGCACGAAGGCGACGTGGAGGCGGCGACGGCAGCCCTGGTGCGCAAGGCGATCCCGGACGCGATGGCCCTGCTCGACGAGACCCGCAAGGGCGGCCGCTACGACGTCATCGCGCACCCGTGGGTGCCCGACATCCTGCGCAAGCAGACCGCGCGCGGCGCCGACTCGATCTGGGAAGCCCGCCCGAAGTGGACCCGCCCCGAACTCCCGCCGGGCGAGCACGAGGTGACGGCCCTCGACATGAACGGCGCGTACCTCTCGGCCCTCAAGACCCACCTCCCGATCGGCCAGTTGGAACACTCCACCGGGTTCGACCACGACCGCCGTCGCGCCGGCGTCCACCTGATCACCCCGCCCCACTGGGCGCACGACGCCGTGCTGCCCAACCCGATCGGCCAGCGCGACGAACCCGGCCCCCTGTGGGTCACCGAACCCACCCTGCGCCTCCTGCTGCGCCTGTCCGGCCCGAAGTACGGCCTGTGCGAGGCGCCGGAGATCCACGAGTCGTACACCTCGGGCGCCACGGAGAACCTCCTGGAGAAGTTCCGCGCCGCGCTCGTCACCGCCCGCGAGAACGCGATCGCCGAGGACGACGACGTCACCCTGGAGTACGTGAAGGCCATGTACTCCAAGTTCGTCTCCACGATGGGGGAGTCGAACTACAACCGGGAGCTGTACCGCCCCGACTGGATGCACCTGATCCGCTCCCAGGCCTTCGCCAACCTGTGGATGAAGGCCCTGAAGGCCCACGAGCAGGGCCTGAGCGTGGTCCGCGCGATGGGCACGGACGAACTCCACGTCATCGGAGACTGGCGCCGCGTCTTCGCCGAGGGCCGAGGCGTCACCGAGGTGAAACTCAAGGACGTCTACACCGCCGGAACCCCTCTGGCGGACGACGACCCCACGGGGCCGGGGGCGGCGGACTAGGCGGTTCGGACGTCTCGAGGGCGCAGGAGGATCACGGCACCACGCACGAAGGCCGCCCGATGCGGGCGGCCCAGGGGCAAAAACAGTCCCCGGAGTCCTCACCATTGCCATCTGCCTCAGTCGTCGCTGAGACTCCGGTACGAGGGGGCTTCGGGGGCCTGGCCAGAGCTTTGTTGAATCTCTTGCCAGTCGACGTCTCTTCTGGCGGTGCGATTCATCGGTTTTCTGGTGTGTTAATCAGTTTCCTCCCTATATGTCCTATGTCAAGGGTTCTGGGAAATTCTGGGTGAGGCTGACGGCAGGCAGGGGCGGACCTCGGGGTGGTCCGCGTTCAACCGGTCGAAGGCCGCCGGCTCGGCGTCGCGACGCAGGTGCTGGTCGAAGAAGGCGCGCAGGTAGGCGCGGGTGATCGTCATCGTGCGCAGTCCCGAGGTGGCCGCGCCGAGCGGCAGGCCGAGCTGGTCGGCCAGAAGGCCGAGATCCGTGAAGGACGGGTGCTTGGCGCCCGCCACCACCAGCCAGCGCTTCCAACCGGTGAGCAGGGGCCAGTCACGCGCCCAGGTGTCCGCGGCGGGCCCGTCGCCGGGGGAGTACTGCCCGTCCCGGCCGAGGAACAGGAACGGGCGGTCCAGGCCGGTGTCCGGGATCAGCGCGTCGGTACTGCCGTCCACGTCGCAGCCCGCACGGATGCGCTCGTCCGCGAGCATGGCCGCGATGGTGGCAGCGCCGCCGGCGGAATGACCGGCCATGCCGATCCGGTCCGGGGTGAGCGCGGCCGCGCCCGGCCAGGGCGCGGTGCTGCCGAGAAGCTGGTCGAGAACGAACGAGGCGTCCCGGGCGCGGCCCGTCTTCAACTTGCGCCAGAAGTCGGCGGTACGTGCGTATCCGTGACCGAGGGCGAAGGTGGCCACCCGGCCGTCCGGAAAGGTCGTGGCCGCGGTCTCGTAGGTGTGGTCGATCGCGACCGCGACGTACCCGTGGCTGGCCAGGTCCTCGCCGATCGAGGTGAGCGTGGCGCGGGGCCGGGTGAAGCCGGGCGAGAGAAGGACCAGTGGGAGGTCGCGCAGACCGGGGGCGAGCGGGGCGTCCGGGAAGGCGTGGGTGCGGACCGCACTCAGTGTGTCGGCTGCGAGGGGGAGGTCCTGGCCGGCCAGGACCCCCGTGGCTGCGGCGTGCGTCTGGGACCGGGCGCGCGGGCGGGCGGGGGCGGCGGGCGGCGGCGCCGGTCGGGCTCATCAGCTCGCGCGTCGATACGTCCGCGCGCCACGGGTCCGGGCGGGAGACATCCTCGACGTACACCGACGTGGGGTGGGGGCGCGGGGGGGGGGGGGGTGAGACGGGGCGCCGGG
>NZ_JBHYTK010000053.1:0-16591 GCF_042749255.1 Streptomyces sp. NPDC059524
CCGCGTTTTGTTCTCGCTCTCCTCCCCCTCGGGTCATCTTACGTGTCCGGGCGGGGCGGGCGCGCGGCCTCAGCGGCCCTCGTCCGGGCCTTCCTCCGCCTCGGCTTCCGCCTGCTTGGCCTGCACCTCCGGGTCGAGGTGGGCCTGGCCGCTGCCGTCGACCGAGGAGAGCGGGGCGTTGTCGGGGACCTCGGTGGCGGCGGGGGGCTCGACGAGCCAGTCCGGGTTGGCCTGCTTGTCCCACCACTTCCACGCGGCGAACGCTCCGCCGGCCAGGAGGCCGATCAGGGCGATGCCCTTGAGGGCGCGGCGGCCGCGGTGACGGCGCTCGTGCTTGCGGGCCAGGGCGCGGATCTCGTCCGCCGAGACCTGGCTGCGCAGGGCGGCGATGGCGGCGGCGCTGCGGGCACCGGCCTCCTCGGCGACGGGCTGGGCGGCGGCGACGGCCTGTTCGATGCGGGGCTTCGAATACGCGGCGGCCTGCTGGGCGGCCCGGCGGGTGCGTGCGGCGGCCTCGTGGGCGGCCAGGTCGACCTTCGGCGGTACATGCGTGCGCGCCTGCTCCAGGCGCGGGGCGAGGTGGGCGTCGTACTGGACGCGCGCCTGCCGTGCGGCCTGGGAGAGGTGCGGGGCGAGCGCGACGCGGGCGTCGTGCGTGTACTGGGCGGCCTTGTCCTTGGCCGTCTCGGCGTAGGGCGCCACCACGTCCGCGGCGTGCAGCACGCTGTCCTTCGCCGAGCCGGTCGCGGCGCGCACGCTGTCGATGCGGGTCACGTGATCCTCCTCCTCGGTGGCGTACAGGTTTTCACCTTTCCACCCTTTTGCGGATCATGCCTGCCAGAGGCGGCAATGCGGTGGTAAGACGCGGAAAGGGGCCTGCCGACGACAATGCCACGGATCCCGGTGGGACGCGCCGGGTCGGCACTGGACCAGTGGGGTTTTTCCGCCGGAAACCCCCGCACAACCCTGACAGTCGAGCGGGCGCCGGGGTGCCGGTGCCGTGCGAGGATCGGGAGGGCACAGGAGACGACGGAAGGCAGATCGTGGCCGAGCAGCTTTACGCCACCCTCAGGACCAATCAGGGCGACATCGAGGTCCGGCTGCTGCCGAACCACGCACCGAAGACGGTCAAGAACTTCGTGGAGCTCGCCAAGGGCGAGCGCGAGTGGACGAACCCGGAGACCGGCGAGACGTCCACGGCCCCCCTCTACGACGGCACGATCTTCCACCGCGTCATCAGCGGCTTCATGATCCAGGGCGGCGACCCGCTCGGGAACGGGACGGGCGGGCCGGGGTACCAGTTCGCGGACGAGTTCCACCCCGACCTGGCGTTCAACAAGCCGTACCTGCTGGCGATGGCCAACGCGGGCCCCGGGACGAACGGCTCGCAATTCTTCATCACCGTCTCGCCGACCGCCTGGCTCACCCGTAAGCACACGATCTTCGGCGAGGTCGTCGACGACGCCAGCAAGAAGGTCGTGGACGCCATCGCCACCGCGCAGACCAATCCGCGCACCGACCGTCCGCTGAGCGACGTGGTCATCGAATCCGTGGTCGTCGAGACCCGCTAGCCCGTCGCCGGGCCGTGTCTTCGGCCTCAGGGAACCTTTTCGCCCCGCTCGTCCGTAAGGATGGGCGGGGCCGCTTCACCTGAGGGGACGGACCAGACATGGCCGACGCGCACCAGGACGGAGAAGGACTGCCCGGCTGCTACCGGCATCCGGACCGTCCCACCGGGGTCCGCTGCACGCGCTGCGAGCGGCCCGTCTGCCCGGAGTGCATGGTCAGCGCCTCCGTGGGGTTCCAGTGCCCTCAGTGCGTGCGGAGCGGCTCGGGGACCGGGCACCGGCCTACCGCGACGCGGCCGCGCACGCTGGCCGGCGGCACGGTCGCCGCCGACCCGCGCCTGGTCACCAAGGTTCTGATCGGGGTCTGCCTGGCGGTCTTCCTCGTGCAGCTGTCCGTCGGCGATCACTTCACCAACCGCTTCGAGATGCTCGGGCTGGCCTGGGTGCCCGGCTTCAGTACTCCGCAGGGCGTGGCCGAGGGGCAGTGGTACCGGCTGGTGACCGCGATGTTCCTGCACGGCGGCTATGCCCACATCGCGTTCAACATGCTGAGCCTGTGGTGGATCGGCGGTCCGCTCGAAGCGGCCCTGGGCCGGGCCCGGTATCTCGCGCTCTACTTCGTCTCCGGGCTCGCGGGCAGCGCGCTCACCTATCTGCTCGAGGAACCGAACCAGGGCTCGCTCGGAGCCTCCGGGGCGATCTTCGGCCTCTTCGGCGCGACCGCCGTCGTCATGCGCCGGCTCAACTACGACCTGCGGCCCCTGATCGCTCTGCTGGTGATCAACCTGATCTTCACCTTCACCCCGGCGTTCAACATCGCCTGGCAGGCCCACATCGGTGGTCTCGTGGGGGGCCTGGCCGTCGGGTACGGGATGATTCACGCCCCGCGGGAGCGCCGCGCCCTCGTGCAGTACGGGGTCTGCGCGCTCGTGCTGCTCGCCGTCGTCGTGACGGTCGTCGTGCGGACCGGGCAGCTCACTTGAGCTCGTTCCTCCACCGATGGTGACCGCCGTTGTCCACAGCGTGTGCCGGATCTTGTGCATGTGGTGGAGAACGACTGCGCCCCCTGCCGCTGACCTGGGTTTTCCCAGGAAGGGCAAGGGGCGAACAGATGGTCGACCGTAACCTCGCCGGTCACACCGGCGTCAATCTCCGAGAGGTTATCCACAGATCGTCTGACCTTTTCCCCATGTGGAAAACCTGTGGATAACTCAGTGGAAAGCTCGGGCCGAAGCTGGTCCCGGGCCTACTTCCACTGCGTGGAGACGGCGAATCCGGCGGCGATGAAACCGAAGCCGACCACGATGTTCCAGTTGCCCAGGGCGTCGATGGGAAGCGACCCGTTGCTCACGTAGAACACGACGATCCAGGCGAGTCCGATGAGGAACATCGCCAGCATCACCGGGGCCACCCAGCCGCGGTTGGTCAGCTTGACGTTCGTCGCCTGCTTCGACGCCGGCGGCGGGGTGTAGTCGGCCTTCTTGCGGATACGTGACTTCGGCACGAGGGTCTCTCCTGTCGATGCGCTGCGTGGCCGCGCAGGGAACGTGGACGGGCTCCGGAGCAGCGTACAAGCGGAACTTCAACGGAATCTGAGTGCTCCCCCGGGCGTCCGTTAGCGTAGTGCTTCCGCGGCGTCGAAGGAGATAAGGGTACGTTGAGCAATTCTGCCGACCCCCGGAACGAGCCCGGTGCCGACCTCGACCACGGTGGCGGCACCGGTTCCGCCCGTGGCCGTTTCCGCCCCGTGAGGCTGCTCACCGTGGGCGTTTTCGCCCTTGCCGGGCTTATTTTCTTCACCAGCTTCAATACGGCCAAGGGCACCAATATCCGTACGGATGCGTCCCTTCTGAAGCTCTCCGACCTCATTCAGGAGCGCAGCCACAAGAACAAGGAGCTGGAGGAGGGGAACAGCGGCGTCCGCGACGACGTCGAGGCCCTCGCCGAGCGCGACGACGGTTCCACCTCCGCCGAGGACAAGAAGCTGGACGCCCTGGAGAAGGCGTCCGGCACGAAGAAGCTGAAGGGCGAGGCCGTCTCCGTCACCCTCGACGACGCCCCGCCGAACGCGACCGCCAAGCTCCCCGGCTACCCCGAGCCGCAGCCCAACGACCTGGTCATCCACCAGCAGGACCTCCAGGCCGTGGTGAACGCCCTGTGGAAGGGCGGCGCCAAGGGCATCAAGGTCATGGACCAGCGGCTGATCTCCACCTCCGCCGTGCGCTGTGTCGGCAACACCCTGATCCTCCAGGGCCGCGTCTACTCGCCCCCCTACAAGATCACCGCGATCGGCGACCCGGACGAGCTGAAGCAGGCCGTCGCCGCCTCCCCGGAGATCCAGAACTACATGCTCTACGTCAACGCCTACGGGCTCGGCTGGAAAGTCGAGGACGACGGGGCGGTGACTCTTCCCGGTTACTCGGGCACAGTGGATCTCCATTACGCGAAGCCCGTCAGCCAGTAGCCGCCATAAGACACCGGGGGGTGTCGGTGCGAGTCGTCGTCCGGACGTTCAGCGAGCTGTGCATCACGGTCGGTGCCGCGATCGTGCTGTTCGTCGTCTACGTACTGTTCTGGACCGGTGTGAAGGCCGACAGTGCGATGAGCCACCAGATCGACGACCTCCAGGACCAGTGGGCGCGCAGACCCGTCGCCACCGCCTCCCCCGATCCCGGCCCGGCGCCCGGCGAGGAGTCCGCGGACACCTCGCCGCCCGAGCCGGCCGCGTACCGGGACGGCAAGCCCTTCGCCGTGATGTACATCCCGCGGTTCGGTTTCACGTGGAACAAGCCCGTGCTGCAGAACACGGAGGTCGACACCCTCAAGAAGGGACTCGGCCACTACGCGGGCACCGCTCAGCTCGGGCAGAAGGGCAACTTCGCGGTCGCCGGCCACCGGCGCACGTACGGCGACCCCTTCAAGGACTTCCCCAGGCTGCGGCCCGGTGACCAGGTCGTGCTCACCGACGGCACGACCTGGTTCACGTACGTCATCGACACGAAGCCCTACAAGACGCTGCCCAGCGATGTCGGGGTGATCGACCCCGTGCCGCGCAAGTCCGGGTACAAGGAACCGGGGCGCTATCTGACGCTCACGACGTGCGAGCCGGAGTGGGGCCACAGCCACCGGCTCATCGTCTGGGCGCATCTTGATGCCACTCAGCCTGTGGAGGCCGGGAAACCGGAAGCGTTGCGCCGTTAGTCTGGTGCGCGTACGAAGACGGCGTGGAAGGAGCGACCGGCATGTACGGCTGGATCTGGCGGAATCTGCCGGGCAACGCGTGGGTGAGGGCGCTGATCTCGATCGTGCTCGTCCTCGCGGTCGTCTACGTCCTCTTCCAGTACGTCTTCCCCTGGGCCGAGCCGCTGCTGCCCTTCAACGATGTGACGGTGAACGGCCAGTGAGCACGCGAAAGACCCGCATTCTCGTCGTCGACAACTACGACAGCTTCGTCTTCAACATCGTCCAGTACCTGTACCAACTGGGCGCGGAGTGCGAGGTGCTGCGCAACGACGAGGTGACGACCGCGCACGCGCAGGACGGCTTCGACGGGGTGCTCCTGAGCCCCGGCCCGGGCGCCCCCGAGCAGGCGGGCGTCTGCGTCGACATGGTCCGGCACTGCGCCGACACCGGCGTCCCGGTCTTCGGCGTCTGCCTCGGCATGCAGTCCATGCAGGTCGCGTACGGCGGCGTCGTGGACCGCGCGCCGGAGCTGCTGCACGGCAAGACCTCCCTGGTGCGGCACGAGGGCAAGGGCGTCTTCAAGGACCTGCCCGACCCGTTCACCGCGACCCGGTACCACTCGCTGGCCGCCGAGCCGGACACCGTGCCCGAGGTCCTCGAGGTCACGGCCCGTACGGAGGACGGCATCATCATGGGCCTGCGCCACCGTGAACTGCCGGTGGAGGGCGTCCAGTTCCACCCCGAGTCCGTGCTGACCGAGCACGGGCACCTGATGCTGGCCAACTGGCTGGCGGAGTGCGGCGACGCGGGCGCGCCGGCCAGATCGGCGGGTCTCGCGCCCGTCGTGGGCAGGGCCTCGGCGTGACCGAACTGCGCCCGGACGACCCTCTCGGCGGTCCCTTGCCGGGGCAGCAACAGGGGCATCAGGGGCAGCAGCACCCGTCACCGTGGTTCCGTCCCCTGGGCGCCGCGGAGCAGCAGCAGCCGGTCCAGGAGCCCGCACCCGAGCCGGAGCCCGAGTGGTACGCCCCCGAGGGCTACGCCCAGGACTGGTACCCGGAGCCGGATCTCCAGGCGCCGGATCTCCAGGTGCCGGACGCGCAGACGCCCGTACGGGACGACGAAACGGTTGCTCTGCGCACGGCCGACACCCGGCGCGCGGCGGAGCCCGTCGTCACCGGCGGCCGTGCGGCGCGCAGGAAGGCCGCCAGGAAGGGCGGAGGGCGCCATGCGGGCGGAGCGGCCCCCGCGCCCGCCGCGGACCCGGAGAAGCCCGACGACAGGCCCCTCACGCGCGTCGAGGCCCGCCGCGCCGCGCGGGCCGCGCGCCCGAGCGCCGGCGTGCTGGCGAGCCGCGCCATCGGCGAGGTCTTCATCACCCTCGGCGTGCTCATGCTCCTGTTCGTCACCTACCAGCTGTGGTGGTCGAACGTGCGGGCCCACAACATCGCCGGCGACGCCCGCAGCCACCTCGAGGACGACTGGGCCAACGGCAAGGGCAAGCCCGGCACCTTCGAGCCCGGCCAGGGCTTCGCCATCCTGCACATCCCGCGGCTGGACGTCGTCGTGCCGATCGCCGAGGGCATCAGCAAGCCCAAGGTGCTCGACCAGGGCATGGTCGGCCACTACGACAAGGACAGCATCCCGACGGCGATGCCCGACGCGAAGCAGGGGAACTTCGCGATCGCGGGGCACCGCAACACGCACGGCGAGCCGTTCCGCTACATCAACCGTCTCGAGCCCGGCGATCCGATCGTCGTCGAGACGCGCGACAAGTACTACGTCTACAAGATGGCGAGCATCCTCCCGCAGACGCCGCCGTCGAACACCGCGGTGATCGATCCGATCCCCGCCGGGTCCGGTTTCACCAAGCCCGGCCGGTACATCACACTGACCACCTGCACGCCGGAGTTCACCAGCACCTATCGGATGATCGTCTGGGGCAAGATGGTCGAGGAGCGGCCGCGCGGCAAGGGCAAGCCGGACGCCCTCGTCGACTAGGGCGCACACCGGCGGCGGGCATCACGGGCACGGCACAGGACGGGGCGAACAGTCAGTGGCAGCGACGACCGGCCGCGAGAGCGACCACGAGCAGGACGCGGAGCGCGACGGCGCCCCCGCCTCACCCGCATCCCCGCCGCCGCCCCGCAGGGGCCGGATCGCGGCGGCCGTCAGCGTCTTCGGCGAACTCCTCATCACCGGGGGCGTGATCCTCGGCCTGTTCGTCGCGTACTCGCTGTGGTGGACGAACGTGATGGCCGACCGGGAGGCCCACAAGCAGGGCAACAAGGTCCGCGACCACTGGGCCGCGGACAAGGGCCCCGGCGCCCTCGACACCAAGGACGGCATCGGCTTCCTGCACGTCCCCGCCCTGGGCAAGGGCGAGGTCCTCGTCGAGAAGGGCACCTCCAGCAAGGTCCTCAACGACGGCGTGGCCGGCTACTACACGGACCCCGTGAAGGCCGTCCTGCCCACCAGCGGCAAGAAGGGCAACTTCTCGCTCGCCGCGCACCGCGACGGGCACGGCGCCAAGTTCCACAACATCGACAAGATCGAGAAGGGCGATCCGGTCGTCTTCGAGTCGAAGGACAAGTGGTACGTCTACAAGGTCTACGACATCCTTCCCGAGACCTCGAAGTTCGACGTGGACGTCATCGACCAGGTGCCCAAGCAGTCCGGCGTGAAGAAGCCCGGGCACTACATCACGCTGACGACCTGCACGCCCGTCTACACCTCCCGCTACCGGTACGTGGTGTGGGGCGAGCTGGAGCGCGTCGAGAAGGTCGACAGCGAGCGCACACCGCCGAAGGAACTGCGCTGACGCCACGGCACACGTGAGAGGGCCCCGGCCCCCCTGTGGGGGACCGGGGCCCTCTCGTACGCGAAGCGGGCGGGTCAGTCCTCGCCGAGGCCGCCGAAGAGGCCGCCTCCGTTGTTGCCGCCGTTGCCGCCACCGCCGGGCGCCGTCACCAGGGTGATGGTGTCGCCCTTGTTGATCGGGCTGTTCGCACCGGGCTGGCTGCCCATCACGACCGCGTTGTCGTCACCCGGGGAACCCGCCGCCAGCTGGACGTTGAGCCCCATGTCGGAGAGCTGCTTGCGGGCGTCCTTCAGCTTCTTGCCCCCGAGGTCGCCGGGGACGGTCAGCTGCTCGGCCGCCTTGGCGACCTTCAGGGTCACCGTGGAGCCCGGCTCGGCCTCGGAGTTCGCCGCGAGGCTCTGGGAGAAGACCTTGCCCGGCTCGACACCGGCGGCCTCCTCCTCGGTGCAGGTCGCCTTCAGCTTGTTCTGCGTGAGCTGGGCCGTGGCCTGCTCACAGGTGAGGTTCTTGGCGGAGGACACGTCCGGCACGACGACCGTCTGCTTCGCGGCGGCGACGGTCAGGGTGATCTCCGTGCCCTTCTCGACCTTGCCACCGCTCTCCGGGTCCTGCTTGAACACCGTGCCGGGCTTGCGGTCCGACTCCTCGGACTCCCGGGAGATGTTCGTGAAGCCCTTGCTCTTCAGGTCGGCCTCGGCCTCGGCGTACGACAGGCCCGTGACGTCCGGGATCGTCAGCTTCGGCGACCCCGTCGACATGCGCAGGGTGATCGTCTCGCCCTTGTCGACCTTGCCGCTCTCCGGGTCCTGCTCGCAGACCGTGTTCTTCGGGCTGTTCTGGCAGGCCATCGGCTCGCCCTTGACGACCTTGAGGTCGACGCGGTCGGCCTTCTCCTTGGCGTCCGGGAAGCTCTCGCCGACGAGGCTCGGGACCTCGACCTGGCCGTCGCCGCTTCCGCCGCTGCTGAACCACTTGCCGATCAGGATGGCGCCGACGAGCACGAGGATGCCCGCCGCGACCAGCAGGATCGTCGACGTGTGGCTCTTGCCCTGCTTGCGCCGGCCGCCGCGGGGCTCGTCGTAGCCGTAGCCGCCGTCGTCCGGGTTGACCGGGGGCAGCATCGAGGTCGGGGCCGCTCCGCCGTTCTGCGGGCGCAGCATGGCCGTCTGCTGGTCGTCCGGGTGGCCGCCGTAGCCGACCGCGCCCATGGACGCGGTGGCCGCGACGGGCTGGCCGTCGAGGCAGGCCTCGATGTCGGCGCGCATCTCGTCGGCCGACTGGTAGCGGTAGTCCGGGTCCTTGACCAGGGCCTTCAGGACGATCGCGTCCATCTCGGGCGTGATCTCGGGGTCGAAGACCGACGGGGCCTGGGCCTCTTCGCGGACGTGCTGGTACGCGACCGCGACGGGCGAGTCGCCGACGAACGGAGGGCGGACCGTCAGCAGCTCGTAGAGGAGACAGCCCGTCGAATACAGGTCCGAGCGGGCGTCGACCTGCTCGCCCTTGGCCTGCTCCGGCGAGAGGTACTGGGCGGTGCCGATGACCGCGGCCGTCTGCGTCATCGTCATGCCGGAGTCGCCCATGGCGCGGGCGATGCCGAAGTCCATGACCTTCACCTGTCCGGTGCGGGTCAGCATGACGTTGGCCGGCTTGATGTCGCGGTGGACGATCTGGGCGCGGTGCGAGTACTCGAGGGCCTGGAGGATGCCGATCGTCATCTCCATGGCCCGCTCGGGCAGCAGCTTGCGCCCCGAGTGCAGCAGCTCGCGCAGCGTGGATCCGTCGACGTACTCCATCACGATGTACGGGATGGAGATGTTGTCGACGTAGTCCTCGCCGGTGTCGTACACCGCCACGATCGCGGGATGGTTGAGCGAGGCGGCCGACTGGGCCTCCCGGCGGAACCGGGCCTGGAACGACGGGTCGCGCGCGAGGTCAGCACGCAGCGTCTTCACCGCCACGGTGCGACCGAGCCGGGTGTCATGCGCGAGGTAGACCTCCGCCATGCCACCACGGCCGAGCACCTGGCCCAGCTCGTACCGGCCGCCGAGGCGACGCGGCTCTTCCATGGTTACCTACCAGCCCTCTCCGTCGGTTCCGTCCGTCCCGTGCGGGGGCGGGCGGTGTGCCGTCCGGCATACCGTACCCGTCCCACCCGACGTGACCTGGTCAGCGTCGGGAGCCGTGACAGGACCGGTATCGCCACGTGCGACTTCGTGAAGAACAGGTGACCGGGCTCACATGAAGAGGTGAACCCGGCCGAGCCTGAGGATGTGTACGTCACTTCCGTCACGTACGTCACTTCTTGCCGTTGATGACCGCTTCCATGACGCTCTTCGCGATCGGGGCGGCGAGACCACCACCGGAGATGTCACCGCGGTCGGCGTCACTGTCCTCGACGACGACGGCGACGGCCACCGGGGTTCCCGAGCTCGTCTTCGCGTACGAGACGAACCAGGCGTACGGGGTGCCCTCGTTGTTCACACCGTTCTGCGCGGTACCGGTCTTGCCGCCGACCGTCACGCCGGGGATCCTCGCCGCGGTGCCGGTGCCGCTGTTGACGACCGTCTCCATCATCGACTGGAGCTTCTGCGCGTTCTCCTTGGAGAGCGGGCGGCTCATCTCCTTGGGCTCGTGCTTCTCGATCGTGTCGAGGTTCGGAGCCTTCAGCTCGTCGACCATGTACGGCTCCATCAGGGCGCCGTCGTTGGCGATCGCCGCGCCGACCATCGCCATCTGCAGCGGCGTCGCGGCGGTGTCGTACTGGCCGATGGCGGAGAGCGCGGTCTGCGGCCTGTTCATCTCCTTGTCGAAGTTCGAGGCGCTCGCGCGGACCGGGATGAACTGCTCCTCGTTGAAGCCGAACTTCTCGGCGGTCTCCCGCATCTTGTCCTTGCCGAGGTCCGAGCCGACCTTGCCGAACACGGTGTTGCAGGACACCCGCAGGGCCTCGCGCAGCGTCGCGTTCTTGCAGGGCAGGTTGCCCTCGTTCTTCAGCTCCGTCGTCGTGTCCGGCATCGTCCAGGGCAGCGGCGAGTCCGTGCGCTCGTCGGCGCCCGAGTACAGGCCGTGCTCCAGAGCGGCCGCGGCCGTGACCAGCTTGAAGGTGGAGCCGGGCGGATACGTCTCGCGCAGCGCCCGGTTCACGAGCGGCTTGTCCTTGTCCTTGTCGAGCCTGGAGAAGGTCTTGCCGTCCTCGTTGAGGCTGCCGGCGAACGACGACGGGTCGTAGGACGGCGTCGACGCGAGCGCGAGGATCTTGCCGGTGGAGGGCTCGATCGCGGCGACCGCGCCCTTGCCCCGGTTCTTCAGGCCGTCGTACGCGGCCTTCTGCGCGGCGGCGTCGAGGGTCGTGACGACGTTGCCGCCCTCCTTCGGCTTGCCCGTGATCATGTCGAGCGTGCGGCGGAAGAAGAGCCGGTCGTCGCTGCCGGAGAGGATGCCGTCCTCGAGGTTCTCGATCTGGCTGGCGCCGACGACCTGCGAGGAGTACCCGGTGACGGGCGCCCACATGGGCCCGTCCTTCCAGGTCCGCTTGTACTTGAGGTCGGTGCCCTTGGTCTTCGTCGACCCGGTGATCGGCTTGCCGTCGACGATGATGTTGCCGCGCTCGGTCGAGTAGCGGGCGATCAGGACACGGCGGTTGTCCTTGTCCGAGGCGAGGGTGTCCGCCTTGACGTACTGCAGCCAGTTGTCCCGGATGAGCAGGGTCAGGATCAGCAGCCCGCAGAAGATCGCGATTCGGCGCAGGGGCTTGTTCACGGTCGGACCACCTGGGTCATCTCGGCGTCGGGACTGGGAGCGGGGGCGGGCGCGGGCCTGCGGGCCGTGTCGCTGATGCGGATCAGGATGCCGATGAGCGCCCAGTTCGCGATCACGGACGAACCGCCGTACGCGAGGAACGGCATCGTCATACCGGTCAGCGGGATGAGGCCCATGACACCGCCGGCGACCACGAAGACCTGCAGCGCGAAGGCGCCGGACAGGCCGACGGCGAGCAGCTTGCCGAAGGGGTCGCGGGCCGCGAGGGCGGTGCGGACGCCGCGCTCCACGATCAGCGCGTAGATCAGCAGCAGCGCCATCAGGCCGGCGAGGCCCAGCTCCTCGCCGAAGGTGGCGAGGATGAAGTCGGAGTTGGCCGCGAAGCGGATCAGCTCGGAGTGGCCCTGGCCCCAGCCGGTGCCGAGCGTGCCGCCCGAACCGAACGCCCACAGGGCCTGCATCGCCTGCTCGGAGTGGCCCGGGATGCCCTGACGGCTGAGCTGGAACTCGCGCATCGGGTCGAGCCAGGCGTCCACACGCTGCTGGATGTGCGGCTCGAAGCTGGCCACACCCACGGCGCCGACCGCGGACATCAGCAGACCGAAGACGATCCAGCTGGTCCGCTCGGTGGCGACGTACAGCATGATGACGAACATTCCGAAGAACAGCAGCGACGTACCGAGGTCGGTCTCGAACACCAGGATGAGGATCGAGATCGCCCAGACGACGAGGATCGGACCGAGGTCACGTCCGCGCGGCAGGTACAGGCCCATGAAGCGCCGGCTGGCCAGCGCCAGCGCGTCGCGCTTCACCATCAGGTAGCCGGCGAAGAAGACCGCGAGCACGATCTTGGCGAACTCACCGGGCTGGATGGAGAAACCGGCCACGTTGATCCAGATGCGCGCGCCGAAGATGTTCTGCCCGAGGCCCGGCACGAGCGGCAGCAGCAGCAGGACCAGGGCGCCCAGCATCGAGATGTACGTGTAGCGCTGCAGGACGCGGTGGTCCTTCAGGAAGATCAGCACGACGATGAACAGGGCGATGCCCATGGCCGTGTACATCAGCTGCCGGGGCGCCGCGTTGCCCGCCTGGTCGATCGACTGCAGCAGCTTCGACTGGTCGAGCCGCCAGATGACGACCAGACCGAGCCCGTTGAGCAGCGTCGCCAGCGGCACCAGCAGCGGGTCCGCGTAGGCCGCGAACTTCCGTACGACGAGGTGCGCGACGCCGGCCATCAGACCGAGGCCGAGCCCGTAGCCGAGCAGGCCCGCGGGCAGCTCGCCGTCGATGGCCAGGCCCACGTTGGCGTACGCGAAGACGGGGATGACCACGGCGAACACGAGGAGCGCCAGCTCGGTGTTGCGCCGGCTCGGCGCCCCGATGGCGCCGATGGTCGACGTATGGGTCGTGGAGTTACTGCTCATGGCGTGCTGAGGCCCCCAACGGCTCTACTGCTGTGCGCACGCCTTGGCCAGCTGCTGCTCTTCCTCGGAGAGAGTGGGGCCAGGGGTGGGCTTGGGAGATTGCGATGACTTGGCCTTGCCGGACGGCGACTGCGACGGGCCGGGCGAGGGCGCCTTGCGGAACGAGGCCTTGGACGCGGTGCCGCCCGAGGTCGTGCCGCCCGCTTCGCCCTCACCGGACTTCGCGTTGCTCTCGCTCTCGGCCTGCTGCCGCTCGGCCTGCTTCTTGCACGCGGTGGCCTGCGCCGACAGCTCGACGATCTTGTCCTGCGCGGCCGCCAGGTCGCCTTCGGCGATGGTCGACTCGACCTGCTTGCGCTGGTAGGGCGGCAGGTACTTGAGTTCGATCTCCGGGTGGTCCTTCTCGACCGCGGACAGGCTCACCCAGGCGAGGTCCTGATTGATGCCGCGGTAGAGCGCCACGTGCTCGTCGTTCGAGCCGACGAAGTACTGGGTCTGCGTCCAGCGGTAGCCGCCGTACAGGCCGCCGCCGATGACCGCGAGCGCCAGCACCGAGTACAGCGAGCGCTTGAGCCACTTCCGGCCGCGCCGCGGCTTCACGAAGTCCTCGTCCGCGTACGCGCCGAAGCCCCCCTCGGGCGCGTAGCCGACGTTGTCGCCGCTGCCGGGCGGGCCGAACTCGCCGCCGCCCCCGCCCTGTCCGGGCGCGGGCCTGCCGAGTCCCGCGGCCCGTCCGGCCGGGGTCTCCATGGCGCCGCCGTCGTGCGGCTGGTGCTGGTTCTCCGCGACCGCGCCGACGATGACCGGGGCGTCCGAGAGCTGTCCCGCGAGGGTGTCGCCGCTGTCGATGTCGAGGACGTCGGCGACGATCACCGTGATGTTGTCGGGGCCGCCGCCGCGCAGCGCCAGCTGGATCAGGTCCTGGACCGTCTCCTGCGGGCCCTGGTAGCTGGCGAGCGTCTCCTCCATCGTCTGGTGCGAGACGACGCCGGACAGGCCGTCCGAGCAGATCAGGTAGCGGTCGCCCGCGCGCACCTCGCGGATCGAGAGATCCGGCTCGACGTGGTCGCCGGAGCCCAGCGCACGCATCAGCAGCGAACGCTGCGGGTGCGTCGTGGCCTCCTCCTCGGTGATGCGGCCCTCGTCGACGAGGCGCTGCACCCACGTGTGGTCCTGCGTGATCTGGGTCAGCACGCCGTCGCGCAGCAGGTAGGCGCGCGAGTCGCCGACGTGCACGAGGCCGAGCCGCTGGCCGGTCCACAGCAGGGCGGTCAGGGTGGTGCCCATGCCCTCGAGCTGGGGGTCCTCCTCGACCATCATGCGCAGCTGGTCGTTGGCCCGCTGCACGGCGGTGCCGAGCGAGGTCAGGATGTCCGACCCCGGCACGTCGTCGTCGAGCGCGACGATCGTGGAGATCACCTCGGAGCTGGCCACCTCACCGGCGGCCTGGCCCCCCATGCCGTCGGCGATCGCGAGCAGCCGGGGACCGGCGTAACCGGAGTCCTCGTTGCCCTCGCGGATCATTCCTTTGTGCGATCCGGCGGCGAAGCGCAGTGACAGACTCATGCGCACCTCGCCCGTCGGCTCCGGGTACATCCGCACGGTGCCCACCCTCCGGTCGGGAGCGCGCCGAAGTCCCCCGCGGGGACTGCCGCGCCGGCTCGCTCGCTCCGCTCGCGCTCATTCATGACGTAGCACTACTTCCGCAGCTCGATGACGGTCTTGCCGATGCGGATCGGCGCGCCCAGCGGGATCGGCTGGGGCGTCGTGAGGCGGGTCCGGTCGAGATACGTGCCGTTGGTGGACCCGAGATCCTCGACGATCCACTGGCCGTCCCGGTCCGGGTAGATCCTGGCGTGCCTGCTCGACGCGTAGTCGTCGTCCAGCACGATCGTGCTGTCGTGCGCGCGGCCCAGCGTGATGGTCTGCCCCTGCAGCGCCACCGTGGTGCCCGTGAGGGTGCCCTCGGAGACGACCAGCTTGGTCGGGGCGCCGCGGCGCTGGCGGCCGCCGCCCGACTGCTGCTGGCGCTGCTGCGGGGGCGCGGCCTGGCGGGCGGCCTGCTGCGCGCGCCCGCTCTCACGACGTGCGCCGCGCTGTGTGACACGCGTGCCGAACAGGTCGCTGCGGATGACCTGGACGGCCACGATCACGAACAGCCACAGAACGGCCAGGAAACCCAGCCGCATGACCGTCAGGGTCAGCTCTGACATTGCCCCCGCTTCACCCTTCGGCTTGCCGGTAAACGATGGTGGTGGAGCCCACGACGATCCGCGAGCCGTCGCGGAGCGTAGCGCGGGTGGTGTGCTGCCCGTCCACCACGATCCCGTTGGTGGATCCCAGATCCTGGATCGTCGAGGGCGTTCCGGTCCGGATCTCGCAGTGCCGGCGCGATACGCCGGGGTCGTCGATCCGCACGTCGGCCTCGGTGGAACGGCCGAGCACGAGGGTGGGGCGGGAGATCTGGTGCCGCGTGCCGTTGATCTCGATCCAGTGCCGCGTACGGGAGCCCGGCATCGGGCCCGCGCCGGGGCGCTGCGCCGCGGCGGCGGGCCCCGAGGGGGCGTGCGCCGGGCGGCCGGGAGGCGGTGCGGACGGCATCGGCGGCGCGGCGGCGGGCGGGTACCCGTAGCCGCCGGGCGCCTGGGGCGGCCGGGGTGCGGCACCGGGGTGCTGCGGCTCCGGCCGGTCCTGGCTGGTGGACGAGGCGAGGGTGCGGCTGCGCACGCGGTACAGACCCGTGTCCAGGTCGTCCGCCTTCTCCAGATGGACCTTGATGGGGCCCATGAAGGTGTAGCGCTGCTGCTTCGCGTAGTCGCGGACCATGCCGGCCAGCTCGTCCCCGAGCTGGCCCGAGTAAGGGGCCAGTCGCTCGTAGTCGGGCGCGCTCAGCTCGACGATGAAGTCGTTGGGGACGACCGTCCGGTCCCTGTTCCAGATCGTCGCGTTGTTGTCGCACTCGCGCTGGAGGGCGCCGGCGATCTCGACGGGCTGGACCTCGGACTTGAAGACCTTGGCGAAGGTGCCGTTGACCAGCCCCTCGAGACGTTGCTCGAACTTCTTCAGGACTCCCATGGGGCACCTCCTCCTTCGTAGCCGTCCTGCTTGTCTCTGTTGCCTTGCTCGCTCGTGCTGCCTACTTGGTACTGCTTACTGATCGTATCCACGCGTCGGGAAATCGGCTGGTTCCCCCTGTCCGCCCGGTCGATGAGTGTCGACGCTCACAGCCCCTGCCACGCCCCCGTCCACAGGGATCGTAGAGGGGGTCTCGGGACAGTGTCCCGTACGCGGCTGTGGAACCGGTCGGCCCGGACGTGACTCGTGGGCCGTCGCCGGCCGACGTGACCCGTGACCGCGGGTGCCCGCCGGAAACGGATGTGAATCCACCCTCCGCAGCGTGCTAATCTTCTGCATGTCGGAAGGCGCCGCGGCCCGAAAGGGAGCGGAGCCGGAGGACACACCCAATGCGCGGGTGGCGGAATAGGCAGACGCGCTGGATTCAGGTTCCAGTGCCCGCAAGGGCGTGGGGGTTCAACTCCCCCCTCGCGCACACAGCCGAGACGGGCTCATCGTGAAGACGATGGGCCCGTTTCGCGTTTCCGGGTGGCGTCGGCGTGGATGAACTCCGGCGGATCCGGCGCCTGTAGATGTGTCCTGTCTCACGTCGCGCTGTCGTGCGGTGTGAGACGGCGCAGAGCCCCGCGGGGCCGGGCGGGGCGCGGGGCGCTGTGGCGCCCCGGCCGCGGGCCGGCCCGCCCGGGGGCCGGGGGGGGGCCGGGGGCCCTTCGGCCGGCCTCACGGTGTGCGGGACCGGCCCGGTCCGCTCACAGGCC
>NZ_JBHYTK010000053.1:16601-47077 GCF_042749255.1 Streptomyces sp. NPDC059524
GCGGGGCGGGGGGGCGCTCTCTCCCCCCGGGCGCCTCCCGGGGCTGTGACGGCGGCCGCCGCGCCGCCCTCCGCGGCGGTGGTGGCGCCGCCCCGCCCGCCCCGGCCCCCCCGGCCGCCCCCGCGGGGCTCTGTCGCGCCGGTCCGTCGTGCCGGCCGGCCGGGGTCAGGCGGCGTGCCGGGCGGCCGTCTCCTTGCCCTTGCGCTGTGCGTCCAGGAGGGCCTTGTCGCGGGAGGCCTCGAAGAGCGGGACGAGCTCGGCCATCGCCGGGTTCTGCGGGGCCATCGTCAGCTCCGGGACGATGAAGTCGAGGTCCAGGGCGAGGGTGTCGCGCAGCACGGCCTCCAGGTAGTTCTGCACGTACTCCATGCCCTCGCGCGGGGTGCCCGGCGCGTACGAGCCGCCGCGGCTGGCGACGACCGTGACCGGGGTGCCCTTGGCGGCCGGGGCCTCCACGCCGGCGGTGCGGCCGAACAGGATCACGTTGTCGAGCCAGGCCTTCAGGGTCGACGGGATCGAGTAGTTGTACATCGGGGCGCCGATCAGGATGGCGTCCGCCCGCTCCAGCTCCTCGATGAGCTTCACGCGCTCGGCGAAGGCCGCCGCCTGCTCGGGGGTGTGCGCGGACGGATCGGAGAAGCCGGCCAGGTGGGCGTGGGCGCTCAGGTGCGGGACCGGGTTCGTGTCCAGGTCGCGGTAGACGACCGTGCCCTCGGGGTGCTGCTCCTGCCAGGCGTTGCGGAAGGCGTCCGTGACCGTGCGCGAGGAGGACGCGGCGCCGGGGAGGAGGGAGGAGTCGATGTGCAGAAGCGTGGCCATGGGGTCTCTCCCGGAGGTGAGGGTGGCGCAGCCGCGCCGTGAAGCGTGCTGCAGATGAGTATGTAGCTATTGATAACACAGGTACTTACTTTTTTTCATCCCCGTACGGGAACGCAGTACTCTGGGCGCATGGCCGGAAACGGGGAAGTCGCGGGAGTCGGGGCGCGGGCGGCCGTGCCCGGGGCGTGTTCGACGGTCGGCATCGGGATGACGCGGGTCTTCGCGCTGCTCGGAAAGCGCTGGACCGGGCTGGTCGTGGCCGTCCTCATGGAGGGGCCCGTGCACTTCTCGGATCTGCGCCGGGCGATCCCGGGGATCAGCGAGCGGATGCTCTCGGACCGGCTGACCGAGCTGGGGGGCGCGGGACTCGTCGTGCGGGAGGTCGACGCGGGGCCGCCGCTGCGCGTCGCCTACCGGCTGACCGAGGCCGGTGAGGCGTTGCAGCCGGCGCTGCGGGAGCTGGGGGACTGGGCCGAGCGGTATCTCGGGGTGCCCGAGGGGAAGGGCTGCTCGGAGTAGCGGCTTCGGGAGGCCCAGGGACGCGGGCCAGGGCCTGGAGTCCGGGGGCTCGTTCTTCGCGGACTCGGGGGTGCCTGCTCCGGGGTTTCGGGTGCCTGTTCTCCCGGCTCGGGTGAGGGGCTTGTGCACAGGCCGTGGGTTTTCCACAGGCTCTGACGGGGATTTTCGCGCGGCGGTACGGTCGTGACCGATCAGAGTTCACAGACAGGTGCCGGGCTGGGCGATGTGCCGGTCGGAGCGATGTACGGGGGAGGCGGTCGGCGTGGGCGGATCCGGGGACACGGTGGCGGCGGTGCCGCGGCAGGGCGACGGGCCGGACTCCGGCGAGGCCAGGAGGCTGCCGCGGGTGCCGGGGTTCGCACGGTTCGGCGGCGTCGGTGGCGAGGCGGCCGCGGTGGGCACGCCCAAGGAGGCCGGGAAGGCGCTGCGGCGCGGTGTGCCCCGGTCCTCGCACGCGGACTTCGCCCCGGACGCGGGCCGGCCGGACGCCGTCGCCGCCGTCGAGGAGTCGGGGCGGGGCCGGATACCCGAGCTGACCCCGCTGCGGGTCGGGCGGATGGTCGCGACCCCCTTCGCCTTCCTGCGCGGTTCGGCCGGCCTCATGGCGTACGACCTGGCGCGCACGCCGGTCACCGGCATCGGCGCGCAGATCTGCGGCGACGCCCACGCGGCGAACTTCGGCCTGTACGGGGACGCGCGCGGCGGACTGGTCATCGACCTGAACGACTTCGACGAGACCGTGCACGGCCCCTGGGAGTGGGACGTGAAGCGGCTCGCCACGTCCCTGGTGCTCGCCGGGCGAGAGGCCGGCGCCGACGAGGACACCTGCCGCAAGGCCGCCCACGACAGCGTCGGTGCCTACCGCCGCACGATGCGGCTGCTGGCGAGGCTGCCGGCGCTGGACGCCTGGAACGCGATCGCGGACGAGGAGCTCGTCTCCCACACCGACGCCCACGACCTGCTCGGCACCCTGGAGCGCGTCTCGGAGAAGGCGCGGAACAACACCAGTGGCCGCTTCGCCGCGAAGTCGACGGTGGAGGTGCCGGGCGGCGGGCGGCGGTTCGTGGACGCGCCGCCGGTGCTGCGCTCGGTCCCGGACGCCGAGGCCGCGTCCGTCGCCGCCGCGCTCGGCCCCTATCTGGAGACCCTGTCCGAGGACCGGCTGCCGCTGCTGGGGCGGTACGCGATCCACGACGTGGCGTTCCGCGTCGTCGGCACGGGCAGCGTCGGCACGCGCTCGTACGTGGTGCTGCTGCTCGACCACCGCGGCGAGCCGCTGGTGCTGCAGGTGAAGGAGGCGCGGCCGTCCGTGCTGCTCCCGCATCTGCCGGCCGTCGGCTTCGCGGCGCCGGAGGCCGGGCACGAGGGGCAGCGGGTGGTGCTCGGGCAGAAGCGGATGCAGGTGGTCAGCGACATGCTGCTCGGCTGGACGACGGTGGACGGACGGCCGTTCCAGGTGCGGCAGTTCAGGAACCGGAAGGGGAGCGTGGACCCGGCCGCGCTCGCCGCCGACCAGGTCGACGACTACGCGCGGATGACCGGCGCGCTGCTCGCCCGCGCCCATGCGCACAGCGCGGACCCGCGGCTGGTCGCCGGCTACTGCGGCAAGAACGAGGAGCTGGACGAGGCCGTGGCGGCCTTCGCCGTGGCGTACGCGGACCGGACCGAGGCGGAACACGGGGAGCTGGTGCGGGCCGTGCGCGAGGGGCGGACCGCGGCGGAGACCGGGGTGTGAGGCCCTGGCCAGGACAGGGCCTAGGCTGGACGGGTGACGACCCCGGAGAGCGACGTGGCAGAGCAGCAGGCGGAGGGGCGGCCCACGGACGGGCAGCCCGCGGGCGGCTCGGCCGAGCAGGCTCAGGACCGAAGCGAGGCGGCTCAGGACGGAGCCGGGCAGGCTCAGGAGCACGGCGAGCAGGCTCAGGGACGCGGTGAGCGGGCTCAGGAGCGTGGCGGTGCGGCTTCCGGTGAGCAGGCCGGGGAGCGGCCCGAGGAGCGGCTCGAGCGGGCCGTGCGGGCCGCCGAGCAGGCGCTGATCGAGTTCGAGATCGCGGTGGAGACCTTCCGGGTCGAGGTGGAGAACTTCTCCCGGCTCCACCACCAGAAGCTCGGGCCGATGTACACGCGGCTCGACGAGCTGGAGGCCCTGATCGCCGAGGCGACCGCGGCCCGGACCGGCGACCCCGAGGACCGGGCGAAGGCCGAGGAGGCGCGGGCCCGGGTCATGCCGATGCCGGGGGTCGAGGAGCTGTTCCACGGCTGGATGGACGGGGACGGGCTGTTCCCCGAGGCCGTCGCCATGCTGACCGATCAGCCGGTGCGGCCGCCGCAGCGGGTGCGGCCGAGCGAGGAGGCCCGCAAGCTCTACCGCGAGCTGGCCCGCAAGGCGCATCCGGACCTGGCCCAGGAGGAGACGGAACGGGCCCGGCGCGACGAGTTCATCGCGCGGGTCAACGCGGCGTACGGCCGGGGCGACGAGGCGCTGCTGCGCGAGCTCGCCGAGGAATGGGCCGCGGGGCCGGTGCCGCCGGAGCGGGAGCCGTCGCCGAGCGAGGAGCTCTACGCCCGCCTGGAGTGGCTGGCGCAGCGCAAGGAGCTGCTCACGGTCGTGGCCCGGGAGCTGGAGGAGAGCGCGATCGGCTCGATGCTGCGGATGGCGCCCGACGACCCGGACACCCTGCTCGATGAGATCGCCGAGCAGCTGCTCGCGCAGGTCGCGGAGCGCGAGGCGGAGCTGCGGCGGCTCACCACGGCCTGAGCCCGTTTCCTCTTCGGGTAGCGTCGTACGCATGGTTTTCGGTTCTGGTGTGCCCACGGTCGCGGTCGACGAGCTCTCCGAGGGGGACTTCCTCCTCGATGTCCGTGAGGACGACGAATGGCGGGCGGGGCACGCCGAGGCGGCGCTGCACATCCCGATGAGCGAGTTCGTCGCCCGGTTCGGTGAGCTGACGGAGGCGGCGCCCCAGGACGGGCGGGTCAACGTGGTCTGCAAGGTCGGCGGCCGGTCCGCCCAGGTGACCGCCTACCTCGTGCAGCAGGGCATCGACGCGGTGAACGTGGCCGGTGGCATGGAGGCCTGGGCCGCGGCGGGGCGTCCCGTCGTGGACGGCGAGGGCAAGCCGGGCGCGGTGCTCTGACCTTTCCCGCGCGCGGTCGCCTCCTGGTTCTTGCGGTCGCTTCTCGATTCTTGCGGTCGGTCCTGTGACGCAGGACCGGCCGAGGGCCCCGGTTTTCGCCGGGGCCCTTCTTCGTGCCGGGCGCGGGTGCCGGGGTGCGGACGCGGTGCGGGCGCGGGTGGGGTCTCAGCCGAGGGGGTGGGCGGCCAGGAGGTCGCCCAGTGCCTCCTCGTGCGCGGCGGCCGGGCCGAGCGAGAGCTCCAGGTGCTTGGCCCAGGCGTGATAGCGGTGCAGCGGGTAGTCGGTGTCCGCGCCGAAGCCGCCGTGCAGGTGCTGGGCGGTCTGCACGATGCGGCGCACGCCCTCGGAGGCCCAGGTCTTGGCGACCGCCACGTCACCGGCCACGGGCAGCGCGCCCCCGGCCCCGCTGCTGATGCGCCACGCGGCCTGCCACAGGGTGGCCTCCATGGCACGCAGGTCGATGTACCGGTCGGCGGCCTGCACGGCGACGGCCTGGAACGTGGCGATGGGGTGGCCGAACTGCTCGCGCTTGCCCGCGTAGTCGCTGGTCATCCGGAGCGCTCCGGTGCCGAGGCCGAGGGCGAGGGCGCAGGTGCCGGTGGCGAGGAGATCGTGCAGTCGGGGCCAGGCCTCGGGGGCCTCGATCATGTTCCGGGCCGCGACGCGTACGCCGTCCAGGCGGAGCTCGGCGAGGCGTTCGCCGGTGGTGGAGACCTGCTCGTCGAAGGTGAGGCCCGGTGTCCGCGTGCCGGGCCCGGGGAGGACCGCGAGCAGGGGAGTGCCCTCGCCGGTGTGCGCCGGGACGAGGATCCGGTCGGCGTTGAACGCCCAGGGCACCGCCGTCTGCACCCCGTCCAGGATCCAGTCCGCCGGCCCGTCGGCCTGATCCCCGGGGCCCTCCTGCCGTGCGGTGACCGCGAGTTCGGCAGGGTCGTGGCCGGTGCGGCCCGCCGAGGCGACGGTCAGCACGAGCTCGCCGCGCCCCGCGCCGGGCAGCAGCTCCTGCCGCAACTCCGCGCTGCCGTGGGCCTGTACGGCCGTGGCGGCCGCGCTGTGCTCGAGCAGCGGCAGCCGGGCCAGGACCTGCGCAGACTCGCGCAGCACCAGACACAGCGCCACGGCGTCGAGCCCGGCCCCGCCGTGCTCGGGCGCGATCACCAGGCTCAGCAGATCGGCGCCCGCGGCCTTGGCCCACAGGGCGCGGTCGAAGTCCTCGGCCACGGCCCCCGGGGTCAGCGAGGGGCTGGGCACCCCGTCCGGAGCGACCGGTGCGAACACCGCCTTCGCCGCCTCGGCGGCCGCCTCTTGCTCCTCGGAGAAGGTGAAGTCCACCGGCTGTCCCTCCCGTGCCTGCCCCGGCGGCTCTGCCTCGATCCGCCGGGCCGTAGCGGAATCTGACGGAGCGTCAAGATAGAACAGGTTCTACGAGAAGGGAACAGGAGGCGGGAGGAACAGGGCGAGGGGCGCCGGGGTGGCCGAGGAGCGGGCGCCGGGGTGGCCGGAGGGCCGCGCGGCGCCCGGGCTCAGCGGTCGAAGTCGAGCTCCACCTTCTCCGTGGTCGGGTGGGACTGGCAGGCCAGCACATAACCGGCCTCGGTCTCCTCGGGCTCCAGCGCGAAGTTCCGGTCCATCCGGACGGACCCCGCGACGAGGAACGCGCGGCAGGTCCCGCAGACGCCGCCCTTGCAGGCGTAGGGCGCGTCCGGCCGGTTGCGCAGAACCGTGTCCAGGAGGGACTCGCCGTCCTGGACGGGCCAGCTGCCCGCTCGGCCGTCGAGCTGCGCGGTGACCGTGGCGTGGGCGGGGGCACCGGCCGCCGAACCGGGCCGGGTAGCGCCCTGGGCGTCGTCCACGTGGAAGATCTCCTCGTGGACGCGGTCGCGCCGCACGCCGAGGTCCCGCAGCGTCCGCTCGGCGCTCTGCACGAGCCCGTAAGGGCCGCACAGGAACCAGCCCGAGACCCGCTCGACCGGCAGCAGCGCCGGCAGCAGGGCCGACAGGCGCTCCTGGTCGAGGCGGCCCGAGGTGAGACCGGCCTGCTGCTCCTCCCGGGACAGCACGGTGACCAGCTGGAACCGGTCCGGGTAGCGGTCCTTCAGGTCGGCGACCTCCTCCAGGAACATCGTCGACGCGGTGGTGCGGTCGCTGCGGATCAGGCAGAACCGGGCCTCGGGCTCGCGCGCCAGCAGCGTCGCCGCGATGGAGAGCACCGGGGTGATCCCGCTGCCACCGACCACCGCCGCGTAGTGCCCCGGCGCCGGGTCGAGGACGAAGCGCCCGGCCGGCGTCATCACCTCGACCTCGTCGCCCACGCCGATCTCCTTGTGGGCGTACGTGGAGAAGGCGCCGCCGTCGACCATGCGCACACCGACGCGCAGCGTGTCCGGTGCCGTGCCGGCCGGGGCGGGGGAGCAGATCGAGTACGTGCGGCGGATCTCGGCGCCCTCGGTCGTGCCGTCCGCGGTGCGGCGCAGGGCGAGGTGCTGGCCGGGGGTGAAGCGGTACGCCTCGCGCAGTTCGCTCGGCACCGCGAAGGTCAGGGCCACCGAGTCGTCGGTGAGCCGGTCGACCGCGGCGACCCGGAGCCGGTGGAAGCGGGCCCTTCCCGCTCCTTGTGCCATCACAGCTCCTTGAAGTGGTCGAAGGGTTCGCGGCAGGCCAGGCAGCGGCGCAGGGCCTTGCAGGCGGTGGACGAGAAGCGGCTGAGCAGCTCGGTGTCGGTCGAGCCGCAGTGCGGGCAGGCGAGCGGCTCCTCGGCCGGTGCGTCCGCGCCGGTGCGGCGGGTCGGGCTCAGCGTCAGGGCGACGGGCCCGGCGGGGGCGCGGGTGGTGCGGGGTGGCGCGATGCCGAACTCCCGGAGCTTGCGGCGGCCTTCGGGCGTGATGTCGTCCGTGGACCAGGCGGGGCTGAGCACCGGGCGGACGGTGACCTCGGGGATCCCGTGCTCGTGCAGCACCCGCTCGATGTCGGCGGACATCGCCTCGATCGCGGGGCACCCCGTGTACGTGGGGCTGAGTTCCACCTCGACGCGGCCGGGCCCCAGGCTGTGCACGGCGCGCAGCACGCCGAGCTCCGTGAGGCTCAGCACGGGCAGCTCGGGGTCGGGCACGGAGCCCGCGAGCCGGCGCAGCTCCGCCTCCAGCGGGGTCTCCTGCTCGCGGGCGAGGGTCACCATGACGCCCCCGGGTGACTGCGGTGCAGGTGCTGCATCTCGGCGAGCATCCGCCCGAAGGACTCGGTGTGCAGGCCCTGGCGTCCGGCGCCGGCGCTCCAGGCACCGGTCTGCGGGCCCGCGGGCACGGCCAGCCCGGCGCGGCCGAGCACGTCCGTGACCCGCGCCGTCCACGTCTCCTGGATCTCCTGCCAGTCGACCGGCAGTGCGGGCACGGGCTGGAACAGCTCGCCGGTGAAGCGCCACAGGGCGTCGACCGCGCGCTGCATGCGGGCGTGGCTCTCGTCGGTGCCGTCGCCCAGGC
Organism: Streptomyces sp. NPDC059524; assembly: GCF_042749255.1. Lineage (NCBI taxonomy): Bacteria > Bacillati > Actinomycetota > Actinomycetes > Kitasatosporales > Streptomycetaceae > Streptomyces > Streptomyces sp. NPDC059524. The sequence continues at coordinate 24,553 of NZ_JBHYTK010000053.1, forward strand.
GCAGCGTCCACTGCTCGGCGTGGTCCTGGTGGTAGGCGACTTCCTTGACCGCCTTGGCGGCCAGCGGCGCGAACGGGGAGTCCGTCGCGGCCAGTTGTGTGTGCAGCAGCAGCTGGTACGTGGAGAAGAAGAGCTGGCGGGCGATCGTGTGCGCGAAGTCGCCGTTGGGCTGCTCGACCAGCTGGGTGTTGCGGAAGGCGCGCTCCTCGCGGAGGTAGGCCAGCTCGTCCTCGTCGCCGGCCATGCTCAGCAGGACGCGGGCCTGGCCGAGCAGGTCGAGCGCGATGTTCGCGAGGGCGACCTCCTCCTCCAGGACCGGGGCGTGGCCCGCCCACTCCCCCAGGCGGTGCGAGAGCACCAGGGCGTCGTCGCCGAGGGCGAGGGCGGCGGCCGCGGTGTCGGTCAGCCGCTGCGTCTCAGGGGCCTGCGTCACAGGTGCTTCACCCCTTCCGGGATCTCGTAGAACGTCGGGTGGCGGTACGGCTTGTCGGCCGCGGGCTCGAAGAAGGGGTCCTTCTCGTCCGGCGAGGAGGCGGTGATCGCGGCGGACGGCACGACCCACAGGGAGACGCCCTCGCCGCGGCGGGTGTACAGGTCCCGCGCGTTGCGCAGCGCCAGCTCGGCGTCCGGGGCGTGCAGGCTGCCCGCGTGGGTGTGGGACAGGCCGCGGCGGGAGCGCACGAAGACCTCCCACAGGGGCCATTCCGTGCGGCCCTGTGCCTCGGGGGTGGGGGTCTCGCTCATGCCGCCCTGCCTTCGTGTGTCGTGGCCTTCGTGGAGTGCTTGGCCGCGTGGGCCGCGGCGGCCTCGCGCACCCAGGCGCCTTCCTCGTGGGCGCGCCGGCGCTGGGTGATGCGCTGCTCGTTGCACGGCCCGTTGCCCTTCAGGACCTCCTTGAACTCCGTCCAGTCGATCGGACCGAAGTCGTGGTGGCCCCGCTCCTCGTTCCACCGCAGCTCGGGGTCGGGGAGGGTGAGGCCGAGGGACTCGGCCTGGGGGACGCAGATGTCGACGAAGCGCTGGCGCAGCTCGTCGTTCGAGTGGCGCTTGATCTTCCACACCATGGACTGCGCGGAGTGCGCCGACTCGTCGTCCGGCGGGCCGAACATCATCAGCGAGGGCCACCACCAGCGGTCCACCGCGTCCTGCGCCATCGCGTGCTGGGCCTCGGTGCCCCGGCTCAGGGCGAGCAGCAGCTCGTACCCCTGGCGCTGGTGGAAGGACTCCTCCTTGCAGACACGGACCATCGCGCGGGCGTAGGGCCCGTAGGAGCAGCGGCACAGCGGCACCTGGTTCGTGATCGCGGCGCCGTCCACCAGCCAGCCGATGGCGCCGACGTCAGCCCAGGTCAGCGTCGGGTAATTGAAGATCGAGGAGTACTTCTGGCGGCCGCTGTGGAGCTTGTCGAGCAGCTCGTCGCGGCTGGTGCCGAGGGTCTCGGCGGCGCTGTAGAGGTACAGGCCGTGGCCCGCCTCGTCCTGGACCTTGGCCATGAGGATGGCCTTGCGGCGCAGGGAGGGGGCGCGGGTGATCCAGTTCGCCTCCGGCTGCATGCCGATGATCTCGGAGTGCGCGTGCTGGGCGATCTGGCGCACCAGCGTCGCGCGGTAGGCGTCGGGCATCCAGTCGCGGGGCTCGATGCGCTCGTCGGCCGCCACCGCCGCGTCGAAGACGGCCTGGAAGCCGGCCTCGCCGAGGTCGGCGGCCTGGTCCGGCCGCGTCCCGGCTGCCTGATGGTGCGGGGCTGCTGTCGCCATTCCCGATCCCCTCGACCTTGGGTCCCGACGGGGCCGAGGGCTCCGTCAGCTCCCGACCGATCGTTCGGTTCGTCGAGTTCAATGGTGGGACCCGGCGCCGTAGGGTGTCAACCCTGAACAGCCCGCCTGTGGACAAGTCCGGTCTGCACCGTCCCTTCACCTGTGGAAAACCGCGGTCGACTGTGTTTGGCGCTCGCTCCCCAGTACGGTTCCGATGCGCCGCGGGGACACGGCGGGCCGGGGGAACGGCCAGGGGAACAGGGAATCGGGATCGGGGAGCACCGATGGACACGGAAGCAACGGCGGCGGACGAGGGCGTCCGGCCCGAGCCGGAGCCTGAGCCGCGGCCGAACCCGCCCGGCCGTGCCGGCATCGCGGGCCTCGCCCCCGGCTACCAGCTGACGGCCGCGCTGGCCCTGGCGGCGATCGCGCTCGTCACCGGCCTGCACGTCCTCATGGTGTTCCTGCACGTCGCGCCGTCGAACACGCTGAGCAAGCAGTACGGCCGCGACGTCGACGACTGGGTCTATCCCGAGTTCGAGCAGAACTGGAAGCTGTTCGCCCCGAACCCGCTCCAGCAGAACGTCGCGGTGCAGGCCCGCGGCGAGGTGCGCACCCGCGAGGGGGACACGCGGCAGACCCGCTGGTACGACCTGTCCGCCGCGGACGGCGCCGCCATCGACGGCAACCTGCTGCCCAGCCACACCCAGCAGAACGAACTGCGCCGCGCCTGGGACGTCTACGGGTCGACGCACGACGCGCAGAACCGTCCCACCGGACTGCGCGGCACCCTGTCCGAGCGCTATCTGCGCCGCATCCTCGTGCTGCGCCTGGACCGGCTCGGCGTGACGGAGAAGGGCGAGACCCTCGAACGCGTCCAGGTGCGCTCGCGGTCCGTCACCATCGAGCCGCCGAAGTGGAGCACTGAGAAGGTGAACCGGAAGCCGTTCTACCGAGAGATCCCCTGGTGGTCGGTGACCGCGTACGACGCTCCGCTCGACACCGGCGCCCGGGTGCGCGTGCAGGGACCGGCCGGTGAGGCCCGATGACCCGCATCGCCCGCTTCGGCGCACAGCTCTACGCCGCCCTCCAGAAGATCACCGCGTCCCCGCTCGCCCCCTACCAGAGCGCCGTGATCCGGATCGGGTTCGCCTCGACCTGGCTGCTGTTCCTGCTGCGCGAGTACCCGCACCGGCGGGAGCTCTACGGTCCCGACGGGCCGTGGAGCTGGGACCTGGCGCAGCAGCTCATCAGCGAGAACCACGCGTTCAGCGTGCTGATGTGGTCCGACGGGCGCGCCTGGTTCGAGCTCGTCTACGCGGCGGCCGTCCTGGCCTCGCTCCTGCTGGCCCTCGGCTGGCGCACCCGCACCATGTCGGTCCTGTTCATGATCGGCGTGCTCTCGCTGCAGAACCGCAGCGTCTTCGTGGGCGACGGCGGGGACAACGTCATCCACCTCATGTCGATCTACCTCGTCCTCACGCGCTGCGGCCAGGTGTGGTCGCTGGACGCGCGGCGGGCGGCACGCGCGCGGAGCGGTCTGCCCCGGCCGGACCGCGCCGGGCCCGTCCTGTGGTGGGTGGCCGGTCTGGCGCTCGCGGCGATCACGTTCACCGGGGACGTCCGCACCGGCTGGCTGCTCGTCTTCTGGTCGCTGTGGGCCGTCCACGGCGTGTGGTGGTTCCTGAACCTGCGCGCCCCGGACGGCGACCCGCGCCTGCTGTGCGACGTCGTCGCCAACCTGGCGCACAACGCCGCCCTGCTGGTGATCATGATCGAGGCGTGCCTGATCTACGCCACCGCGGGCTGGTACAAGATCCAGGGCAGCCGCTGGCAGGACGGCAGCGCCGTCTACTACCCGCTGCACCTGGACTACTTCTCGCCCTGGCCCGCCCTGGGCGACCTGCTGACCTCGTACGGCCCGATGGTGCTGCTCGTGACGTACGGGACGGTCGCCGTGCAGGTCGCCTTCCCGTTCACCGTGTTCAACCGGCGGGTCAAGAACGTCCTGCTCGTGCTCATGATCACCGAGCACCTGGCGATCGCCGTCGTGCTCGGGCTGCCGTTCTTCTCGCTCGCGATGATCGCCGCCGACGCGGTCTTCCTGCCGACCCCCTTCCTGAAGTGGCTGGGCGGGCGGGTGGCACGCGCGCGTGAGCGCGTTTTCCCCGGCACGCGCGCGGAGGGCGGGCCCGAGGTGCCCGGGCCGCGTCCGGCGGACGGGGCGCAGGGGGCCGCGGACGTGTCCGGGGTGCCGGTCACCCGCACGTAGGCTTCCCGGCATGAGCGGGGCGAACGGGACACAGGCGGCGCGGGGCGCACACGGCGGGCGGGAACAGGACGCGGTGCGGGTCTGGCGGCAGCACGCCCAGGAGGCCGTGCTGCTGGACGGCTTCCACGCCCTCAAGCACGCGCTGCGCTTCGGCGCGGACGTGCCCGTGGCGCTCGCCGTCGACCGGGCCGCCGCGCTCGCCCTCGCCGCCGATCTCGCCCCCGACGTCGCCCCCGGACTGGCCGCGCGTCTGGTCGAGGTGCCGGACGACGTGCTGCGCACGCTCGTGCCGCGGCTGCACCCCACCGGGGTCGCCGCGCTCGCGGGCCGCCCCGCGCGGGCGGAGCGGCTCGGCGCCCTGCACCGCACGGACCGTACGACCCCGGTCGTCGTCCTCGACCAGCCGCGCAACCTCGGCAACGCGGGCGCGGTCATCCGGCTCGCCGCCGGCTACGGGGCCGCGGGAGTCGTCACGACGGGCAGCCTCGACCCCTGGCACCCCACGGTCGTGCGGGGCGGGGCCGGGCTGCACTTCGCGACCGCCGTGGCGCGCCTGGACGTCGGAGAGCTGCCCGCGGGGCCGCTGTACGCGCTCGACCCCGAGGGCGCCGACATCCGCGGCCTGGAGCTGCCCGACGACGCGCTGCTCGCCTTCGGCTCGGAGCGCAGCGGTCTGACGCCCGAACTGCGCGAGCGCGCCGACCACCTCGTCTCCCTGCCGATGCGGCCCCAGGTCTCCAGCTACAACCTGGCGACCAGCGTCGGCATGACCCTCTTCCACTGGAGCACGCACAGCCCGCATGCGCCCAGGACCTAGGAGGCGGTGGCCTCCCGGCGGACCTCGACCACGCGGAAGCGGTTCGACACGAAGGCGCCGTCGCACAGGGCCGCGTTCGCCGCCGGGTTGCCGCCCGAGCCGTGGAAGTCGGAGAACGCCGCCGTCTGGTTCACGTACACCCCGCCCGTCAGGTTGAGCGAGAGCTGGGCGCACTCCTCCAGGCAGACCTCCTCGACGGCGCCGGCCACATCCTCGGAGGTCGTGTACGCGCCGACGGTCATCGCGCCCTTGTCCCGGACCGTGCGCCGCAGCAGGTCGAGGGCGTCGGCCGTGGAGTCGACGGCCACCGCGAAGGAGACCGGGCCGAAGCACTCGCTCATGTAGGCCGCCTCGGTGTCGGCCGTCTCCCAGAACTTGCGCGCGCCGTCGAGCTTCACCATCGCGGGCGTGCGCACCACGGCGTCCGGGAAGTCCGGGTTGGCGACCTCGCGGGAGGGCAGCGCCACCTCGCCCAGGGAGGCGGCCGCGTCCAGGCGGGCCTTCACGTCCGGGTTGACCAGTGCGCCCAGCAGGGCGTTCGCCCGCGCGTCGTCGCCGAGGAGGCCGCCGACCGAGCGCGCGAGGTCGGCCACGACCTCGTCGTACGTCTTCGGGCCCTCGTCGGTGGAGATGCCCTCGCGGGGGATCAGCAGGTTCTGCGGGGTGGTGCACATCTGGCCGCTGTACAGGGAGAGCGAGAACGCGAGGTTCGACAGCATGCCCTTGTAGGAGTCGGTCGAGTCGATGACGACCGTGTTGACCCCCGCCTTCTCCGTGTAGACCTGCGCCTGGCGGGCGTGGGTCTCCAGCCAGTCGCCGAACTCGGTGGAGCCCGTGTAGTCGATGATCTTGATCTCGGGGCGGACGGCGAGCGTCTTGGCGATGCCCTCGCCGGGGCGCTCGGCGGCCAGCGCCACCAGGTTCGCGTCGAAGCCGGCCTCGGCGAGGACGTCCCGCGCGACCTGGACGGTCAGCGCGAGCGGCAGCACCGCGCGCGGGTGCGGCTTGACCAGGACCGCGTTCCCCGTCGCCAGGGAGGCGAACAGGCCCGGGTAGCCGTTCCACGTCGGGAACGTGTTGCACCCGATCATCAGCGCGATGCCGCGGCCGACCGGGGTGAACGACTTGGTGAGCAGCAGCGGGTCGCGCTTGCCCTGCGGCTTGGACCACTCCGCCGCGTCCGGCGTGCGGACCTGCTCCGCGTACGCGTAGGCCACCGCCTCCAGGCCGCGGTCCTGCGCGTGCGGGCCGCCCGCCTGGAACGCCATCATGAAGGCCTGGCCGCTGGTGTGCATGACCGCGTGCCCGAACTCCATGGTGCGGGCGCTGATCCGGGCCAGGATCTCCAGACAGACCGCCGCGCGCAGCTCCGCGCCCGCCTCGCGCCAGGCACGCAGACCCGCGCGCATGGCGGGCAGCAGCACGTCGATGTCCGCGTGCGGGTACGTGACGCCCAGCTCGACGCCGTACGGGGAGACCTCCCCGCCCACGAAGTCGTCCGTGCCGGGCTGGCCCAGGTCGAGGCGGGTGCCGAGCAGGGCGTCGAAGGCGGCCTTGCCCTCGGCCATGCTCAGGCTCCCGTTCTCCCCGTACGCCTTCGGGTGCTCCGGGTGCGGGGACCAGTACGCGCGCGTGCTGATGGCTTCCAGCGTCCGGTCGAGCGTCGGCCGGTGCTCGGCGATCAGGTCGTGCGCGGTGCGTTCGGCGGCCATGGGGGACCAACTCCTCCTCGGCGGCGGCTCCTCGTCGAGCCGGCGAGCTGGGCAGGGACGGGCAGACAGAGTTAGAGTAACCGAACGATCGGTCGGGACAAGGGGGTGCGGCGAACCTGTGGACGACAGCCCTTCGCCGGCCGGGCCTGACGGCCCCCGGGGCCCACGCGCTCGGCTGCATGCGGAAGGATCGCGCGCATGACAGCACATGACCGCCCCGTCGGCGTGGTGGGCACCGGCACGATGGGCCAGGGAATCGCCCAGGTCGCCCTGGTCGCCGGGCACCCCGTCCGGCTGTACGACGCCGTGCCCGGCCGCGCGCGCACGGCCGCCGAGTCGATCGCCGCACGGCTCGACCGGCTCGTGGACAAGGGCCGCATGAGCGGCGAGGAGCGCACCGCCGCCGTCGCCCGCCTCACGCCCGCGCAGTCGCTCGACGCGTTCGCGGACACGGCCCTCGTGGTCGAGGCCGTCCTGGAGGAACTGGACGTCAAGCAGCGGCTGTTCCGCGAGCTCGAGGACGTCGTCGACGACGACTGTCTGCTCGCCACGAACACCTCGTCCCTGTCCGTCACCGCGATCGCCGGTGCCCTGCGCCTGCCCGGCCGCTTCGTAGGACTGCACTTCTTCAACCCGGCGCCGCTCATGCCGCTCGTCGAGGTCGTCTCCGGCGCCGCCACCGACGTCACCGCCGCCACGCGCGCGTACGAGACCGCCCGCGCCTGGGGGAAGACCCCGGTGGCCTGCGCCGACACCCCGGGCTTCCTGGTCAACCGGATCGCGCGGCCCTTCTACGCCGAGGCCTTCGCGGTGCACGAGGAGCAGGGCGCCGACCCCGCCACCATCGACGCCGTGCTGCGCGAGAGCGGCGGCTTCCGAATGGGCGCCTTCGAGCTGACCGACCTCATCGGCCAGGACGTCAACGAGGCCGTGACCCGCTCCGTGTGGGAGGGCTTCTACCAGGACGTGAAGTTCCGGCCCGCCCTGTCGCAGCGCCGCCTCGTGGAGGCCGGCCGGCTCGGCCGCAAGACCGGCCAGGGCTGGTACGCGTACGGGGAGGGCGAGGAGCGTCCCGAGCCGCACACGGCGGCGCCCGCCGAGCCCCCCGCGCGCGTGAGCGTCGAGGGCGACCTGGACTCGGCCGCCGAGCTGATCCCGATGATGCGTGAGGCGGGCATCGAGGTCGTGCAGGAGGACGAGGACAAGGGCACCCGCATCGTGCTGCCCAGCGGCGGCCAGCTGGTGCAGGCCGACGGCCAGACCTCCGTCGAGTTCCGCGACGTCGTCTACTTCGACCTCGCCCTGGACTACCGCTCGGCGACCCGGATCGCGCTCGCCGCCTGCAAGGACGGCAACCCGCGCACCCTGGACGAGGCGGTCGGCCTCTTCCAGGCGCTCGGCAAGCAGGTCAGCGTCATCGGCGACGTGCCGGGCATGATCGTGGCCCGCACCGTGGCCCGGATCATCGACCTCGCGCACGACGCGGTCGCGCGCGGCGTGGCCACCGAGGAGGACGTCGACACCGCGATGCGGCTCGGCGTCAACTACCCGCTGGGACCCGTCGAATGGAGCCGCCGGCTCGGCCGAGGCTGGGCCTGCGGCGTGCTGGAGGAGCTGCACGAGCGCGACCCCTCGGGCCGCTACGCCCCCTCCCTCGCGCTCTTCCGGCACTCGTACAACCCGAAGAAGTGGGAGGGCTCCGCATGACCACGCCGCGACGTGCCCCGGGCCCGCGCCGCGACACGTACACCCCCGAGACGCTGCTGACGGTCGCCGTGGCGGTCTTCAACGAGCGCGGCTACGACGGCACTTCGATGGAGCACCTCTCCAAGGCCGCGGGCATCTCCAAGTCGTCGATCTACCACCACGTGTCGGGCAAGGAGGAGTTGCTGCGCCGCGCGGTCAGCCGCGCGCTCGACGGGCTCTTCGGGATCCTCGACGAGGAACCCGCGCGCGTGGGACGCGCGGTGGAGCGCCTGGAGCACGTCACGCGCCGCATGGTCGAGGTCCTGACCGGCGAACTTCCCTATGTGACGCTCCTGTTGCGCGTGCGCGGGAACACGGACACGGAGCGGTGGGCCATGGCGCGCCGCCGCGAGTTCGACCACCAGGTCGCCGCGCTGCTCAAGGCGGCCGCGGCCGACGGGGACGTGCGGGACGACATAGAAGTGCGGCTCGCGACCCGCCTCCTGTTCGGAATGATCAACTCCATCGTGGAGTGGTACCGGCCCGACGGCGGCGGCCAGCTCCGCCCCCAGGAAGTCGCCGACGCGGTCGTGGAGCTGGTCTTCCAGGGCATGCGCAAGCCCGCCTGAGCGCCCCTCGGGGCCCTGGGGCGGGCCTCAGGCGTCCGGCCCCAGGTCCTCCTCCTCGAAGACCAGCAGCGTGCGGCTGCTGAGCACCTCGGGGATCGCCTGCAGCTTGGTGAGGACCAGCTCGCGCAGCGCGCGGTTGTCCTGCGTGTGCACCAGGATCAGCACGTCGAAGTCACCGCTGACCAGCGCGATGTGCGAGGCCTCGGGCAGCCGGCGCAGCTGGTCGCGCACCGTGCGCCAGGAGTTCTGGACGATCTTCAGGGTGATGTACGCGGAGGCGCCCTGCCCGGCCCGTTCGTGGTTGACGCGGGCGCCGAACCCGCGGATCACGCCGTCGTCGATGAGCCGGTTGATGCGCGCGTAGGCGTTGGCCCGCGACACGTGGACGCGCTCGGCGACGGACCGTATCGACGCGCGGCCGTCCTTCTGGAGCATCTGGAGGATGTCGCGGTCGATGGGATCGAGCGGGCGGGCCACGGGCTCCGGCGGCGGCCCCCCGGAGCCGTCGGCCATTTGTTCAGATGCCATGTGCCCGCGCCTCCCTACCATGGACGTACTGCATTCATCTCAGGCTGTGGAGAACCGTTTGTCCACAGCCTGAAGGTGCCTGTAGCCAAAATGTGCCGACGACCGAACAATCGGTAGGTGAGGCGCATCACACCCGACGCGCCGCCGAAGCCGCTCCCACGAGGAGGTGCCGTCATGACGGTCATGGAGCAGCGGAGCACCCGCCGCACAGGCAGGACCGCCCCGCCGCCCGCCTGGCAGCCCCGCACGGACCCCGCGCCGCTGCTGCCCGACGCGGAGCCGTACCGCGTCCTGGGCACCGACGCCGCCGCGAAGGCGGACCCCGAGCTGCTGCGCCGGCTGTACGCCGAGGTGGTCCGCGGCCGGAGGTACAACGCGCAGGCGACCGCCCTGACCAAGCAGGGCCGCCTCGCGGTCTACCCCTCGACCACCGGCCAGGAGGCCGCCGAGGTCGCCGCCGCCCTCGCCCTGGAGGAGCGCGACTGGCTCTTCCCGAGCTACCGCGACACCCTCGCCGCCGTCGCCCGCGGCCTCGACCCCGTCCAGGCCCTCACCCTGCTGCGCGGCGACTGGCACACCGGCTACGACCCGCACGAGCACCGCGTCGCGCCGCTGTCCACGCCGCTCGCCACCCAGCTGCCGCACGCCGTCGGCCTCGCCCACGCCGCCCGCCTCAAGGGCGACGACGTCGTGGCGCTCGCCATGGTCGGCGACGGCGGCACCAGCGAGGGCGACTTCCACGAGGCGCTCAACTTCGCGGCCGTCTGGCAGGCCCCGGTGGTCTTCCTGGTGCAGAACAACGGCTACGCGATCTCCGTGCCGCTCGCCAAGCAGACCGCGGCGCCGTCCCTGGCCCACAAGGCCGTCGGGTACGGGATGCCGGGCCGGCTGGTCGACGGCAACGACGCGGTGGCCATGCACGAGGTGCTCACCGAAGCCGTCACCCACGCGCGCGAGGGCGGTGGTCCGACCCTGATCGAGGCCGTCACCTACCGCATGGACGCGCACACGAACGCCGACGACGCGACCCGCTACCGGACCGACGACGAGGTCGAGGCGTGGCGCGACCACGACCCGGTCCTCCTCCTGGAGCGCGTCCTGACCGAGCGCGGTCTCATCGACGAGGCCGGGATGCAGGCCGTGCGCGACGACGCCGAGACGATGGCCGCCGCGCTGCGCGAGCGCATGAACGCGGACCCGGTGCTCGACCCCATGGACCTGTTCACCCACGTCTACGCCGAGCAGACCTCCCAACTGCGCGAGCAGGCCGAGCAGTTGCGCGCCGAGCTCGACGCCGAGGCCGAGGCGTCCGAGGGAGGCCGCTGATGGCGACCGTCGCCCCCGAGCAGGCCGCGAAGCCCGCCACCAAGCCGGCCACCATGGCCCAGGCCCTCGGCCGCGCCCTGCGCGACGCGATGGCCGAGGACCCGTCCGTGCACGTCCTCGGTGAGGACGTGGGCACCCTGGGCGGCGTCTTCCGCATCACCGACGGACTCGCCAAGGAGTTCGGCGACGACCGCTGCACCGACACCCCGCTCGCCGAGGCCGGCATCCTCGGCGCGGCCGTCGGCATGGCGATGTACGGGCTGCGGCCCGTCGTCGAGATGCAGTTCGACGCGTTCGGCTACCCGGCCTTCGAGCAGCTCGTCTCCCATGTCGCCAAGATGCGCAACCGCACGCGCGGGACGATGCCGCTGCCGATCACGATCCGCATCCCCTACGGCGGCGGCATCGGCGGCGTCGAGCACCACAGCGACTCCTCCGAGGCGTACTACATGGCGACGCCGGGCCTGACGGTCGTCACGCCCGCCACCGTCGCCGACGCGTACGGGCTGCTGCGGCAGTCGATCGCCTCCGACGACCCGGTGGTCTTCCTCGAACCGAAGCGCCTGTACTGGTCCAAGGACACCTGGAACCCGGAGTCCCCGGCGACCGTTGAACCCATCGGCACGGCCGTGGTCCGCCGCCCCGGGACCAACGCCACGCTCATCACGTACGGGCCGTCCCTGACGGTCTGTCTGGAGGCGGCCGAGGCCGCCCGCGCCGAGGGCTGGGACCTCGAAGTGGTCGACCTGCGCTCCCTGGTGCCGTTCGACGACGCGACGGTCGCCGCGTCCGTGCGCCGCACCGGGCGCGCGGTCGTCGTCCACGAGTCCCACGGCTTCGGCGGACCCGGCGGCGAGATCGCCGCGCGGATCACCGAGCGCTGCTTCCACCACCTGGAGGCGCCGGTGCTCCGGGTGGCCGGGCTCGACATCCCGTATCCGCCGCCGATGCTGGAGCGGCACCATCTGCCCGGCGTGGACCGGGTGCTGGACGCCGTCGCACGTCTCCAGTGGGATCAGTGAGGGGATCGGTCTGATGGCGCAGGTGCTGGAGTTCAAGCTGCCCGACCTCGGCGAGGGGCTCACCGAGGCGGAGATCGTGCGCTGGCTGGTGCAGGTCGGCGACGTCGTCGCCGTCGACCAGCCGGTCGTCGAGGTCGAGACGGCCAAGGCGCTCGTCGACGTGCCGTGCCCCTACGGGGGTGTGGTCACCGCCCGCTTCGGCGACGAGGGGAGCGAGCTGCCCGTGGGGGCGCCGCTGCTGACGGTCGCCGTCGGCGCGGACGCGAGCACGGTCGTGGAGGCGCCGGGCGCCGCCCCGGCCGAGTCCGAGGGCTCGGGGAACGTGCTGGTGGGGTACGGCACGACCGCCGCGCCCGCCCGGCGCCGACGGGTGCGGCCGAACGCGCCGAGCGCGCAGTCCGCGCCGCCCGCTCCCGCCCCGGCGGCCCCGGTCCCGGCTCCGGTGCCCGTGGCTCCGGCGGCTCCGGCGCCCGTGAAGCCGGTGCACGCGTCCGGGCCCGTCCCGGTCATCTCGCCGCTCGTGCGCAAGCTCGCCCGCGATCACGGGCTCGACCTGCGGGAGCTGACGGGTTCCGGCCCCGAGGGGCTGATCATGCGGGCCGATGTGGAGCGCGCGGTGGCCGGTGCCGCCGCACCCGCCCCGGTGGCACCCGTGGCCCCGGCGCCCGAGGGCCAGGCGCTCAAGGGGCACCGCACTCCTCTGCGCGGGGTCCGCGGCGCCGTCGCCGACAAGCTCTCCCGCAGCCGGCACGAGATCCCCGACGCGACCTGCTGGGTGGACGCCGACGCGACGGAGCTGATGCGCGCCCGCGCGGCCATGAACGGGGCGACCGGACCCTCCGCGGGCCCGAAGATCTCCGTCCTGGCGCTGCTCGCCCGCGTCTGCACGGCGGCCCTGGCCCGCTACCCGGAGCTGAACGCGACGGTGGACACGGAGCGGCGCGAGATCGTCCGGTTCGACGAGGTGCACCTCGGGTTCGCCGCGCAGACCGAGCGCGGGCTCGTCGTCCCCGTCGTCCGGGACGCGCACGCGCGCGACGCCGAGTCGCTGAGCGCCGAGTTCGCGCGGCTCACGGACGCGGCGCGGACCGGATCGCTGACGCCCGCGCAGCTGACCGGCGGCACGTTCACGCTGAACAACTACGGGGTGTTCGGGGTCGACGGCTCCACGCCGATCATCAACCACCCCGAGGCGGCCATGCTCGGGGTGGGCCGGATCGTGCCGAAGCCGTGGGTGCACGACGGGGAGCTGGCGGTCCGTCAGGTCGTCCAGCTGTCGCTCACCTTCGACCACCGGGTCTGCGACGGCGGCACGGCGGGCGGCTTCCTGCGCTACGTCGCGGACTGTGTGGAACAGCCGGCGGTGCTGCTGCGCACCCTGTGACCCGGGCGCCGGGGGTGCGGTGAACGGCGGCGCACCCCCGGGACCCCGTACGCGAGGGTGGCAATGATCCTTCGTGCGCTCATACTCGGGGGATGAACGAGAACGCCGTCCGCGGCCCCGCACCCGCGTACGACGCCGTCGTCCTCGCGGGGGGCGCCGCGCGGCGGCTCGGCGGGGCCGACAAGCCCGGGGTCCGGGTCGGCGGCCGCGCCCTGCTCGACCGGGTGCTCACCGCCTGCGCCGGGGCCCGCGACACCGTCGTCGTCGCCGCGCCCCGCGCCACGGCGCGGCCCGTCACCTGGGCCCGCGAGGACCCGCCGGGCGGGGGCCCGCTCGCCGCGCTGGACGCGGGAGTCCGGGCCCTGCCGCCGCGAGGACACGGGGCGGCGGAGACCGTGGTCGTGCTCTCCGCCGACCTGCCGTTCCTGACCCCCCGCACGGTCCGGCTCCTGCTCGACACGCTGCACGCGGGGCCGGCCGAGGGCGCGGGGGCCGTCCGTGCCGGGTCCGCCGAGGACGCCGAAGCCGTTCATGCCGGGCCCGCCGGGGATGCCCCCGCCGAGGGCGCCGGGGCTGCCGATGCCCGCTCCGTCGAGGGCGCCGAAGCCACCCACGCCCCGCCCGCCAAGGGCGCCGAAGCCGTTCTTCTCACTGACCGCGACGGACGCGACCAGCCGCTCGTCGCCGTCTATCGCCGCGCCGCGCTCGACCGTGCGCTTCGCGCCCTCGCCGCCGAGCACGGTGCGCTCGAAGGGCTGCCGCTGCGCCTCCTCACGCGCGCACTGCGCCTCGCCCGGGTCGCCGACCCGGAGGACCCCGTCGCGTCGTTCGACTGCGACACCTGGGACGACATCGCCGAAGCCCGGACACGGATCAGGGAGCATGGACGCGTGCTTGAAGAATGGATCTCCGCAGCCAAGGACGAACTGGGCCTCGACCTGGACGTCGACACCGGCGCACTGCTCGACCTCGCCCGCGACGCCGCGCACGGGGTCGCCCGCCCCGCCGCGCCCCTGACGACGTTCCTCGTCGGATACGCGGCCGCGCAGGCCGGTGGCGGCCGCGAGGCGGTCGCCGCCGCCACCGCGAAGGCCGTCGCGCTCGCCGAACGCTGGGCGCGGGAGGCCGAGTCCGCCGCGGCCCCGGAGGACTCGGCGGCGGGCGACTCGGCGCCGGGCGCGGAATGACCGCCCCGGACGGTCGTTCGGTGTCGCAGGCCGACCCGATCGACGGCGACGTCGACGAGGCGCTGGCCCTGGCCAACGCGCACAGCGCCCCGCGCGGGCAGGGGGTCCCCGGTGCGCCGCGCGCAGCCGCGCCCGGCCCCGCCGACGCCGGCCGGGACGCACCTCGCGCACCCCGGGATCCTCGCCCCGGCACCGAGGCGCCCGCCACCGGCCAGGACGTCCCGCGCGAGACCGCCCGCGACCGTCACCACGCCACCCCCTGGCCGGCCGCCCGCCGCATCGCCGCCCAGGCGGGCCGGCAGGCCGCCGCGTACCGGGCCCGTACGACCGAGCCGCCCGTCGACCCGGTCACCGGCGCGCAGACCGACCCGGCGACGGGTCTGTCCGTCGACCCCGTGGCCGACGCCTCGACCGCCCCCCGAGCGGAGCGCTTCCCGCGCGGCGCGGCCCGTGTCCCCCTGGAGGCGGCCCTCGGGCTCGTCCTGGCGGCGCCGCTGACCGCCCTCACCGATCTCCCGTCCTTCGACACGTCCGCGATGGACGGCTGGGTCGTGGCGGGCCCCGGCCCCTGGGCCGTACGCGACGAGGGCATCCTCGCCGGGCACGAGCCGCCCGCACCGCTGTCCGACGGGGAGGCCGCGGCCATCGCGACCGGCGCCCGCATCCCGCCCGAGACGACGGCGGTCATCCGCAGCGAGCACGGGCGGCTCGACGACAAGCGGAACCTGCACCCGCTGCGCGAGGTCGCGCACGGGCAGGACATCCGGCCGCGCGCCCAGGAGTGCCGCAGCGGCGAACTGCTGCTGCCCGCAGGCTCCGTGGTCACCCCCGCGGTCCTCGGCCTGGCGGCCGCCGCGGGCTACGACGACCTGCTCGTCGTGCCCCGGGCCCGGGTCGAAGTCCTCGTCCTGGGGGACGAGTTGCTCACCTCGGGCCGCCCCCGCGACGGCCTCATCCGCGACGCGCTCGGCCCGATGCTGCCGCACTGGCTGCGCGCGCTCGGCGTCGAGGTGATCGCCGTGCGCCGGCTCGGCGACGACGCCGGGGCCGTCCTCAAGGCCGTCCGCGACTCCACCGCCGACCTCGTCGTGACCACCGGAGGCACCGCGTCCGGCCCCGTCGACCACGTCCACCCCACGCTCCGCGCCCTCGGCGCCGAACTGCTCGTGGACGGCGTCAAGGTCCGCCCCGGCCACCCGATGCTGCTGGCCCGGCTCGCCGAGGGCCGGCACCTCGTCGGACTGCCCGGCAACCCGCTCGCCGCCGTGTCCGGCCTGCTCACCCTCGCCGAACCGCTGCTGAGCGAGCTGTCCGGCCGGGCGGCGCCCGAGTCCTCGTACGGGCGTGAGGCGCGGGAGCCGGACACCGCGCCGCTGCACGCGGCGGTCCAGGGGCACCCGCACGACACCCGGCTCGTGCCCGTCGTGCTGCGCCAGGACCGCGACAGCGGGCACGACTGGGCGGTACCGCTGCACTACAACGGCCCGGCCATGCTGCGCGGCATCGCCGCCGCCGACGCCCTCGCGGTGATCCCGCCCGGCGGAGCCCAGGGGGCCCAGGAGGTAGGGATCCTCGATCTGCCATGGTCGTGGAGCACAGGGAACCCCGGGACCGATCTCCCGGGAAACGAAGGGTGTTTCACGTGAAACTGGCCGGCCATGACGCCATCGCGCGTCAGGCGGACGAGAAGACCACCACCTACCGGGTGAAGCTGCCGCGCCGCGTCGTCGTGCCACCGCTGAAGCAGGTGGCCCGACGGCTGGCGATGGCCCTCGGCGTGCTCGTCCTCACGGGGTTCCTCGTCTGGATCGACCGGGCCGGGTACAACGACAGTTCGGACCACACGGTCGATCTGCTCGACTCCTTCTACTACGCGACCGTCACGCTCTCCACCACGGGATACGGCGACATCACGCCGGTCAGTGACAGCGCCCGCCTCACCAACATCCTCGTCATCACACCCCTGCGCGTGCTGTTCCTGATCATCCTGGTCGGCACCACGCTGGAGGTCCTCACCGAACGGACCCGGGAGGAATGGCGCCTGAACCGCTGGAGGTCCAACTTGCGTGACCACACTGTCGTCATCGGCTTCGGCACGAAGGGCCGCAGCGCGGTGGAGACCGTCTGCGCGACCGGGCTCAAGCCCGAGCAGGTCGTCGTGGTCGACCCCAGCAGCAAGGTCATCGACGCGGCCAACGCGCTGGGCTACGCCGGGGTCATGGGCGACGCGACCCGCAGCGACGTCCTGGTCCGCGCCGAGGTGCAGCGCGCCCGGAAGATCATCATCGCCACGCAGCGCGACGACACGGCGGTCCTGGTGACGCTCACGGCGCGGCAGTTGAACCGCGGGGCGAAGATCGTCGCCGCGGTCCGCGAGGAGGAGAACGCGCCGCTGCTGCGCCAGTCCGGCGCGGACGCGGTCATCACCAGCGCCAGCGCGGCGGGCCGGCTGCTCGGCCTGTCGGTCCTCAGCCCCAACGCGGGCATGGTCATGGAGGACCTCATCCAGCAGGGCAGCGGCCTCGACCTGATCGAACGGCCGGTGATAAAGGCCGAGGTGGGCCTGGAGCCGAAGCAGGTCGACGACCTCGTCGTCAGCGTCGTGCGCGGCCACCGGCTGCTCGGCTACGACGACAAGGCCATCGGCACCCTGCAGTTGACGGACCGTCTGATCACCATCGTGCGGGCCACCCCGACCACCCACGTGGCACCGGACACCAAGCCGCTGCCCCAGGACTGACCCGGGCGTGACGCGGGGCCGCGCCGGGCCCACGGGAGTAGCCTCGCGGCCATGTATGCGATCACGATCCCGGAACCCGGCGGACCCGAGGCGCTTCTCTGGGCGGAGGTCCCCGACCCCGTGCCCGGCGAGGGCGAGGTCCTCGTCGAGGTGGTCTCCAGCGCCGTCAACCGCGCCGATCTGCTCCAGCGCCAGGGCTTCTACAACCCGCCGGCCGGCTCCTCCCCGTACCCCGGTCTGGAGTGCGCGGGCCGGATCGCCGCGCTCGGGCCGGGCGTGGGCGGCTGGTCCGTCGGCGACGAGGTGTGCGCGCTGCTCGTCGGCGGCGGCTACGCGGAGAAGGTCGTCGTCCCGGCCGGTCAGCTGCTGCCCGTGCCGCGGGGCGTCGACCTCGTGACGGCGGCGGCGCTGCCCGAGGTGACCTGCACCGTCTGGTCCAACGTGTTCATGGTCGCGAACCTGCGCCCCGGCGAGCTCTTCCTCGTGCACGGCGGCTCCAGCGGCATCGGCACGATGGCGATCCAGCTCGCGAAGGCGGTCGGCGCCAAGGTCGCGGTCACCGCGGGCACCAAGGAGAAGCTGGACTTCTGCGCCGAGCTGGGCGCCGACATCCTGATCAACTACCGCGAGCAGGACTTCGTCGAGGAGATCCGCGAGAACACCGCGGGCGGCGGCGCCGACGTCGTCCTCGACAACATGGGCGCCAAATACCTGGGCCGCAACGTGGACGTCCTCGCCACCAACGGCCGGCTCGCGATCATCGGCATGCAGGGCGGCGTCAAGGGCGAACTGAACATCGCCACGCTGCTCGGCAAGCGCGGCGCGATCACCGCGACCACGCTGCGGGCCCGGCCGCTCGCCGAGAAGGCGGCCATCGTCGCGGCGGTCCGTGAACACGTCTGGCCGCTGATCGAGGGCGGCCATGTGCGGCCGGTCGTGGACCGGACGCTGCCGATGGCCGACGCGGCGCAGGCCCACCGGGTCCTGGAGGAGTCCGGGCACATCGGCAAGGTGCTGCTCACGCTGCCGTAGCCGCCGCGGCGGTCAGCGGCGCAGCCGCAGGGCCAGGAAGCCGAGGCCGAGCCCGGTGAGGAGCAGGCCGAAGCCCAGCGGCAGCACGTTCACCAGCGGGCTCGTCCCGTCGTCCGGCACCACGGTCTGCTGCCGGGCGGCGGCCGGGGGCCGCGGGCGGTGGGTCGGGGTCGCGGAGGGCTCCTCGACGGGCGGCGCGGGCGGCCGCAGGGCCGCGGGGCCGGTCGGATGGGGGCGGGGCCGCCCCGGCGGGGTGCGGCCCTCGCCCGCCTGGGTGCCCGCGAGAGAGGCTCCGGGCGAGGGTTCGGCGGCGTACGCCGGGGACGCCTGCGCGACGGCGGAGACGAGCGCACAGGCCGCCGCGGCCTGCAGGGACGCCGTGAGCACGAGAAGGGTCGCCGCGAGAGCTCCCGTCACCCGTCCGGCCACCCGCCGAAGCCACGCCATGCACTGCCCCCTTCTGCCCGTGCCGCTGCCGCGCTGCTGCCGTGCTTGCGATAAGCCTCACATAGGCCAATAAAACGGGCACGCCGGATTTCGGGGCACCCGGGTGCGGTGGATCACCGTCCGACGGGGGCACCACCCAAGGGTGAGAGCACGGTGCGAGAGAATGGCGGCATGGAGATGCCGAGGAACGAACGGTCGCCGGAGAACCCGCAGATCCTGGTCGTGGGCCAGGACGGAATGGCTCTGGGCGGCGGCGGAGCCGACGAAGCCCGCGAGGTCCCGGTGACGGAGATGGTCGAGCAGCCCGCCAAGGTGATGCGCATCGGCAGCATGATCAAGCAGCTGCTGGAGGAAGTACGCGCGGCTCCCCTGGACGAGGCGAGCCGGCAGCGGCTCAAGGAGATCCACCACAGCTCCGTCAAGGAGCTCGAGGACGGCCTCGCGCCGGAGCTCGTCGAGGAACTGGAGCGGCTCTCCCTGCCGTTCACCGACGAGGCCACCCCGAGCGACGCCGAACTGCGCATCGCGCAGGCCCAGTTGGTGGGCTGGCTCGAGGGCCTCTTCCACGGGATCCAGACGACGCTCTTCGCCCAGCAGATGGCCGCCCGCGCCCAGTTGGAGCAGATGCGCCGCGCTCTTCCGCCGGGCGCCGGCGGCGAGGACGGCGACGAGGACCCCCGCACGATCGGCCGCTCGGGCGGGCCGTACCTGTAAGGCGCCGACGCGGAATTCTGCGGCGTACACACCTGTTTGATCGTGACCTGGGGCACAACCCGACGGGTTGTGCCCCAGGTGGCGTGAGCGTCGATCTACTGTGCGGTGCACCTGACACCGACACAGGGGGAACTTCATATGAATGTTCGACGGTCCGTGCTTGTCGCGGCCGGCGGTCTGGCCTGTCTGACGGTGCCGCTGGTGGCGTCGCCGGCCGCGGCTTCCTCGATGGCAACAGGAAACTGCAGCTACAGCGCTGTCTACGGCGCCTACACGGGGTTCTACACCGGGCAGAACACGGTGAACCCCCTGCGGCTTCGTGTGCTCGACACCAAGGCCGACGGCCATGGTGTGGCGATTCGCCTGGTCACCCGGACGAACTCCGGCGCTGACAAGGCGTGGTCCTGGCACCACTACAAGGGCGGCAACGGCGGCGAACAGTCGTGGGACACGAGCGCGACGGATTCGGCGGGTATCAGTTCCATGGGTATCCAGGCGGCCGTGTTCGAAGGTGATGACCTGCTGAGCCTGTGCACCAGCAGCTTCACCTACAACCCCTACTGACAGCTGACCACACGCTGACAGCCTGCCGCGGTTGCCGACCGGCAACCGCGGCAGAGCGCTAGCTGGCAGGGTCGCCTGTCGAGACTTCGAGAGTGATCTCGACCTTGCCGCCGGGGTCGATCTCGGTGTTGGGGGCGGGCCACTGGTTCTTGACGGTGCCCTCGCCGTACGTGTTCTCGTCCACGGGCTTCTGGACCATGGTCCAGCCGGCCGCCCGGAAGCACGCCTTCACCGAGTCGATGTTCTTCAGGTAGAAGTCCGGGACCTTGATCTTGTTCTCGTCGTTGAACCCGGTCTCGGGCTCGGTGCACTTGTCCGTCTCGATGGTCTTCGTCTTGTCGGGGCCCTTGTGACCGGCCACCTCGGACGTGCCGCCGCTCGGCTTGCCGTTGCCCCCGGGGTCCGGGTCGTCGCCCTGGTTCGTCAGGACCGCGATCAGGCCGCCGATGGCGACCAGCGCGACGACGATCGAGGCGATGATCACCATCATGTTCTTGTTCCGGCCGCCGGAACCGCCGGAGCCGCCGCTCTGCGGGCTCGCCGTCGTCACCGGCTGCGCCGAGTACGGGGCCGGGGTCTGCGGCGCGTAGGACATCGACGGGGGCGGCGTCTGGTACCCGCCCTGCTGCGGATACCCGTACGCGGGCTGCGGCGCCGGGGTCGGCGTGCCGTAAGGGTTCTGCGTCTGCGGCTGGTACGGCGTCTGGACCGGGCCCGGGGTCGGCATCCCGTTCTGGTCGACGGGCGGGAAGACCGTCGCGCCGACGCCCGCACCGCTCGACGTCTGCGCGCCCGGCACGATGCTCGGCGCCGCGTGCGTCAGCGACTGGGCGACCCGCAGGCACTCGTCCCGCATCGCCTCGGCGCTCGGGAAGCGCTCGTTCGGGTTCTTCTTCAGGGCGCGGGCGACCAGCGCGTCGATCGCCGGCGGCAGCGAGCGGTTGATCGAGGACGGAGCCACCGGCTCCTCCTGGACGTGCGCATACGCTATGGCCAGCGGCGAGTCCGCCTCGAAGGGCAGTCGGCCGGTGGTCAGCTGGAAGAGCATGATGCCGACCGAGTACAGGTCGGAGCGGGCGTCGACACCGCGGCCGAGAGCCTGCTCCGGCGACAGGTACTGGGGCGTGCCGACGACCATGCCGGTCTGCGTCATCGAGGTCACACCGGACTGCATGGCGCGCGCGATGCCGAAGTCCATGACCTTGACGACGTTCCGCTTCGTCATCATCACGTTGCCCGGCTTGATGTCGCGGTGGACCAGGCCCATCTCGTGGCTGATCTCGAGCGCGGCGAGCACGTCGGCGGTGATCTTGAGCGCCTTGTCGGCGGGCATCGCGCCGTACTGGCGGACGTCCTCGTCGAGCACCGAACCGAGCGGCCGGCCCTCGACGTACTCCATGACGATGTACGGAGTGATCGTGCCGTTCAGCTCGTCCTCGCCCGAGTCGAAGACCGAGACGATGTTCGTGTGCGTGAGCTTGGCCACCGACTGGGCCTCGCGCTGGAAGCGCTGACGGAAGGCGTCCTCGCGGCCGAGTTCCGTGTGCAAAGTCTTGATGGCGACCGCGCGGTCGAGCCGCGTGTCGTGCGCGAGATGCACGGAGGCCATGCCGCCCTCACCGAGCAGGTCGCGCAGCTGGTACCGCCCACCGGCCACGGAACTGCCCGCGTACCGCCCGCCCTGCCCGCCGCCGGCGCTGCCCTCGGTCATGTCTCCACGTCCCCCATAGGCGCCCCGCTGACGGCGGCGGCCCGGTGATCGAATCAGCTATTCCCGGCCAAGTCTGCCCCAGGGCACCGACACGTCAAGCTCGATGCCCGTTCCGTGACCGTACGGGCAAGAAGCGTCGCGGAAGCGTTACAGGCGATCGCCGGAGAAAGGGGCAGGGAGCGCGCATACGAACGACATGGGTCCGGCACAGAAATTGCGCGCACGATTTGCACGACGTACACGGCAACGGGTTTGATACCGGATCCATCTCGGGACGGGACCGGCGCCCAAGCCTGTAGCGTGGCCCGACGGAGCTCGTGTTCACAACCGCGCGTACTCCGAATGCGCGGATCCGGCAGCACACACAGCAACAGCACGGACAGAAACGACGGCGAGGACTGATGGCACAGCAGCAGCGCGCTCAGGGCCCGTCCGACCCCGAGGCGACTGGCGGCGGTATGTCAGACGCGCCGGAGGCGTGGGGCAACGGCGGGCTGGTCGGAGACGGCCGGTACCGGCTCACCCACCGCCTCGGCCGGGGCGGCATGGCCGAGGTCTTCGCGGCCGAGGACGTGCGCCTCGGGCGCACCGTCGCCGTCAAGCTGCTGCGGGCCGACCTCGCGGAGGACCCGGTCTCCAAGGCCCGCTTCACGCGCGAGGCCCAGTCGGTCGCCGGCCTGAACCACCACGCGGTCGTCGCGGTCTACGACTCCGGCGAGGACTTCGTGAACGGCACGGCGGTGCCGTACATCGTCATGGAGCTCGTCGAGGGCCGCACCATCCGCGACCTGCTCATCAACGCGGAGGCGCCGGGCCCCGAGCAGGCCCTCATCATCGTCTCCGGGGTGCTCGAGGCGCTCGCGTACTCGCACCAGCACGGCATCGTGCACCGTGACATCAAGCCCGCCAACGTGATCATCACGGACACCGGCGCGGTCAAGGTCATGGACTTCGGCATCGCCCGCGCCCTGCACGGCGCGCAGTCGACCATGACACA
>NZ_JBHYTK010000054.1:0-46692 GCF_042749255.1 Streptomyces sp. NPDC059524
CCGGTCGGTACCGGGGCGGGCGTCCTCGTACGTGGTGCGGGCGGAGCGTCAGCCGCGCAGCACGCGGCCCTGGCTGTCGGTGCGGTCGTTGCTCGTGAAGAACAGGATCGCGTCGATCAGGGCCCAGAAGCCGAGGCCACCGCAGGTCAGCAGCTGGGCGATGCCCACGCCGGTGTTGCCGACGTAGAAGCGGCCGATGCCGAAGCCGCCCAGGAAGAGCTGCAGCACGCCGGCCACGATCTTCGACTTGTCCGAGTAAGGACGGCCCTGCGGGTCGTAGCCGAAGGGGGCGTTGGGGTCCTGGCCGGGCTGGCCGGGCTGGCCGGGCTGGGCGGGGTGAGACACGTAAGGCTCCTTGGACAGCGAAAGGCGCGCGGTTCGTGGCCGCGTGCCCGAGCGGATGGCCGAGGCGGAATGCGCAGGTGGGGACTGTGACACAGGCTGCGCGAGCCTCAGATGGCCCCAAAATAAGGGCACTTGCGTGAGGTTCGGGCCACAGGCCTGATTTCGTGGCGGGTTTGTGACCTGCGGGAGGTTTCCGGACCCGGCGCCGCATCATGTGACGCGGCGTCAGATCAGGTTGCGCAGCACGGTCCACACGACGGCCGTGGCGAGAATCGCCACCTGGGCGCGCACACCGATGCCGGGCCGCCAGCGGCGCCCGCGCAGCCCTTCCCAGGCCCAGCGGCCGAGCAGCGCGAGGGCGAACGGGGCGGCGAGCAGCAGGGCGCTGTTGTCGTGCCAGGCGGCGGCGAACTCGCCGTGCATCAGGTCGTACGTCATGCGGGTCCCACCGCACGCGGGGCACAGCAGCCCGGTGACGGCCCGGAACGGGCAGCCCGGCAGCCAGTGCCCCGGCTCGTGCGGGTTGGTGCCGTACAGGTAGAACGAGCCCGCGAGACCGGCGGCGAAGACCCCGATGGGTGCCGCCGCCGGGTGCCGCAGGGCCGGCGGCAGGCGGTCAGCCGCGGAGGACACGGCCGTTGGAGTCCGTGGTGTTGCTGCTGGTCAGCAGGATGATGCCGTCGATGAGGGCCCAGATGCCGAAGCCGCCGCAGGTGAAGAGCTGGGCGAGGCCGATGCCGACGTTGCCGATGTAGAAGCGGCCGACACCCAGGGAGCCCAGGAAGAGCTGGAGCACACCGGCGATGATCTTCGACTTGTCCGAGTACGGACGGCCGTAGGGGTCGTAGCCGAACGGCGCGTTCGGGTCGTAGGCGGCCGGGACGCCGGGCTGCGGCTGGGCGTAGCCGCCGGCCGGGGCGGAGCCGGGGTACGGGTAGCCGTAGCCGGGCTGGCCCTGGGCGGCGCCGTAGCCGGGCTGCGCGCCCTGCTGCGGGTAGCCGTACGGGTTGTTCGGGTCCTGCGGGGGCTGCTGGCCGTACGGGTTGCTGTCGGACATCAGGGGCTCCTGCGGTCGGGATGGGCCTGCGTGGCCTTCGGGCCTTCGGGGACGAGCCGGAGGCCCCCCGTGGCGCAGTCGACAGACTCCCGGGCTCCCCCAGCCACCCCCCATCCTGTCAGGAGGAGATAAAGGTGTGGAGCACGGGCGCCGGACCGGGGCGTAATACAGCGCAACAGGGACGCTCGTGACAGAAACGTGGCACGCACAGTGATCTTCCGCTCACCCGGAGGCCGGGCGTCCGCTCCCCGGTCCGGGGGCAGGATCAAGAAGAGTCGGGTTACCGTTCCGAGTGGCTGCTGCGTGCTTTTCCCGTTTGACACACCGGCGGGAGGTACCGTCACACTCCGCAGCAGTGCCGCAGAAGCAGTGCGCCGCACACCGGACCCGACCGACCAGAACGGCCCGAACCGCCGACCGGAGAGAAGAGCGAAGTTGTCCCCGACCAGCGAGACCGCACAGGGCGGCCGCCGACTCGTCATCGTCGAGTCGCCCGCCAAGGCGAAGACGATCAAGGGCTACCTCGGCCCTGGATACGTCGTCGAAGCGAGCGTCGGGCACATCCGCGACCTGCCCAACGGCGCGGCGGAGGTCCCCGAGAAGTACACGGGTGAGGTCCGCCGCCTCGGCGTCGACGTCGAGCACGACTTCCAGCCCGTCTATGTCGTCAACAGCGACAAGAAGGCGCAGGTCAAGAAGCTCAAGGACCTGCTGAAGGACTCCGACGAGCTCTTCCTCGCCACCGATGAGGACCGCGAGGGCGAGGCCATCGCGTGGCACCTCCTGGAGGTCCTGAAGCCCAAGGTTCCCGTCCACCGGATGGTCTTCCACGAGATCACCAAGGACGCGATCCGCTCCGCAGTCGCCAACCCGCGCGAGCTGAACAAGCGCATGGTCGACGCCCAGGAGACCCGCCGCATCCTCGACCGCCTCTACGGCTACGAGGTCTCGCCGGTCCTGTGGAAGAAGGTCATGCCGCGCCTGTCGGCGGGCCGCGTCCAGTCCGTGGCCACCCGTCTCGTCGTCGAGCGGGAGCGCGAGCGCATCGCCTTCCGCTCCGCCGAGTACTGGGACCTGACCGGCACCTTCGCGACCGGCCGGGCCGGTGACCCGTCCGACCCGTCGTCGCTGGTCGCCCGCCTGAGCGCGGTCGACGGCAAGCGCATCGCCCAGGGCCGCGACTTCGACTCCCTCGGACAGCTCAAGGCCGGCTCGGCGAACACGCTGCACCTGGACGAGGCGAACGCGCGAGCGCTCGCCGCCGCCCTGGAGAACACGTCGTTCGCGGTCCGCTCCGTCGAGTCGAAGCCGTACCGCCGCTCGCCGTACGCGCCGTTCCGTACGACGACGATGCAGCAGGAGGCCTCGCGCAAGCTGGGCTTCGGCGCCAAGGCGACCATGCAGGTCGCCCAGAAGCTGTACGAGAACGGCTTCATCACCTACATGCGTACGGACTCCACGACGCTGTCCGACACGGCGGTGTCCGCGGCCCGCGCCCAGGTCACGCAGCTGTACGGGGCCGACTACCTGCCGGACAAGCCGCGCACCTACGCGGGCAAGGTCAAGAACGCGCAGGAGGCGCACGAGGCGATCCGTCCGTCGGGCGACCGCTTCCGCACGCCCGCCGAGACCGGTCTGACCGGCGACCAGTTCAAGCTGTACGAGCTGATCTGGAAGCGGACCGTCGCCTCCCAGATGAAGGACGCGGTCGGCAACAGCGTCACGGTCAAGATCGCCGGCACCTCCGCCGACGGCCGCGACGCCGAGTTCAGCGCCTCCGGCAAGACCATCACCTTCCACGGCTTCCTCAAGGCCTACGTCGAGGGCGCCGACGACCCGAACGCGGAGCTGGACGACCGCGAGCGGCGCCTGCCGCAGGTCGCCGAGGGCGACGCGCTGTCCGCCGAGGAGCTCACGGTCGACGGCCACGCGACCAAGCCGCCGGCCCGCTACACCGAGGCCTCGCTGGTCAAGGAGCTGGAAGAGCGCGAGATCGGCCGCCCGTCGACGTACGCGTCGATCATCGGCACGATCCTCGACCGCGGCTACGTGTTCAAGAAGGGCACGGCGCTCGTCCCGTCCTTCCTGTCCTTCGCCGTGGTCAACCTGCTGGAGAAGCACTTCGGCCGGCTCGTCGACTACGACTTCACCGCCCGCATGGAGGACGACCTCGACCGCATCGCGCGGGGCGAGGCCCAGTCCGTGCCGTGGCTCAAGCGCTTCTACTTCGGCGAGGGCGACGACTCCGGCTCCGCGTCCTCCGCGGGCAACGGGGACGGCGACCACCTCGGCGGCCTCAAGGAGCTCGTGACGGACCTGGGCGCCATCGACGCCCGAGAGGTCTCGTCCTTCCCCGTGGGCAACGGGATCGTGCTGCGCGTCGGCCGCTACGGCCCGTACATCGAGCGCGGCGAGCGCGACCAGGAGGGTTACCAGAAGGCCGACGTCTCCGACGACCTCGCGCCCGACGAGCTCTCCGTCGAGTACGCGGAGGAGCTGCTCGCCAAGCCGAGCGGCGACTTCGAGCTCGGCGCGGACCCCGTCTCCGGCAACCAGATCATCGCCCGGGACGGCCGCTACGGCCCCTACGTCACCGAGGTGCTCCCCGAGGGCACCCCGAAGACGGGGAAGAACGCGGTCAAGCCGCGCACCGCCTCCCTCTTCAAGTCGATGTCCATCGACACGGTCACCCTCGACGAGGCGCTCAAGCTGATGTCGCTGCCCCGCGTCGTCGGCACCGACGCCGAGGGCGTCGAGATCACCGCGCAGAACGGGCGGTACGGGCCGTACCTGAAGAAGGGCACGGACTCGCGCTCCCTGGAGACCGAGGACCAGATCTTCGGCATCACGCTCGAAGAGGCCCTGGCGATCTACGCCCAGCCCAAGCAGCGCGGCCGCGCCGCCGCCAAGCCCCCGCTCAAGGAGCTCGGCGAGGACCCGGTCAGCGGCAAGCCCGTCGTCGTGAAGGACGGCCGCTTCGGCCCGTACGTCACCGACGGTGAGACCAACGCGACACTGCGCTCGGCCGACTCCGTCGAGGACATCACGCCGGAGCGCGGCTACGAGCTGCTCGCCGAGAAGCGTGCCAAGGGCCCCGCCAAGAAGACGGCCAAGAAGGCCGCCAAGAAGGCTCCGGCCAAGAAGACCGCCGCCAAGAAGACGGCGGCGAAGAAGACGGCGGCCAAGAAGACCACCACCGCCAAGAAGACGACCGCGGCGAAGAAGACCGCGGCCAAGAAGACGGCGCCCGCCGAGTAGGACGGGTCCGCGACAGTGGAAAGGGGCGCCCTCAGGGCGCCCCTTTTCGCGTTCCCGGCGGCGTCCTTCCTGCTCCCGGGCATTTGTTCGGGCAGGGGCCATGGCTGTCGGCGCGTCCCGATAGGCTGGACGAATGACCCGTGCCGAGCAGCCAACGGCCCCCCACACGGCCCCCGACGACGCCCTGGTGGCGGATTCCCGAGAGCGTGCCGTGCGCGCTCTGCTCCGCGTACCGCAGCTGAAGCGGCTGTGGTCCGCCCAGCTCGTCGGCGGGGTCGGTGACGTACTCGGGCTGCTCGTGCTCGTGGTGCTCGCCCTGCAGGCGGCCATCGCCCAGGAGTCCTTCGGCGGCGGCTACCGGGGCGTGGCCTTCGCCGTCGCCACCGTGTTCGGGGCGCGGATCCTGTCGACGCTGCTGTTCGGCGCCGTGCTGCTCGGCCCCCTCACCGCGCTGACCACGCCCGGCGGCCCGCTCGACCGGCGCTGGACCATGGTCGGCGCCGACGGACTGCGCGCCGCCCTGCTGATCGTCGCCCCCCTGTGGATCGACTGGACGCCGGACAACGCCCTGGCGCTGCTCCTCGTGACGGCCTTCGTCTCGGGCGTCGCCGAGCGGTTCTGGACCGTCGCCAAGGAGAGCGCGGCGCCCGCGCTGTTGCCCGCGCCGCCCCCGGAGGGCGCCGCGATCCGGCCGCTGCCCGACCACCTGGACGCCCTGCGCCGCCTCTCGCTGCGCACCACGTTCCTCGCCGTGCCGCTCGCGGCCGCCGCCCTCGTCCTCGTCTCGCTCGTGCAGAACCTGATCGGCGCCGGCGTCGACTGGTTCTCGCTGCACCAGGCCGCGCTCTCCTCCTACGTGGGCGCGGGCCTGTTCGCCGCCTCCCTGTCCGTCGTCTTCTTCCTCGAGCTGCCGGACACCCAGACCCCGCGCGCCCGCTCGCCGCTCGAGGGCCTGCGCCGGCCCAAGACCGCGGCCGGCGTCGACAAGGGCCGCACCGGCGCGATCCCGCTGCTCGTCCTCGCCTGCGCCGCGATCGCCGGAGCGATCTCCGCCGCCGTCGCTGTCTCCGTGCTGCACGCCAAGGACCTGGGCGGCGGCCCCGTCACCTTCGGGCTGCTCGTGCTCGGCCTGACCGGCGGCACCGCCGTCGGCATCCGCACCGCGCCCGCCGTGCTCCCGGCGCTGTCCCGGCGCCGGCTGCTCGCCCTCGTCATCGCGCTGACCGGGATCGCCCTGCTCGCCGCCGGCCTCATCCCCGACGTCACCACCGTCCTCCTCGTCGTCGCCCTCGCCGGCGTCACCGCGGGCGTCGCGGCCAACACCGGCCACACCCTGCTCGACCAGGAGACCGAGGAGTACCGCCGGTCCCGCACCACCGAGCACCTCCAGGCCGTCGTACGGGTCTCCGTCGCGCTCGGCGTGCTGCTCGCCCCGGTCCTCGCCGCGCTCATCGGCCCGCACCGCCTGGAGAACGGCAAGTTCGTCTTCGCGCACGGCGGCGCCGCGTTCACACTGATGCTGGTCGGCGCGCTGCTGCTGCCCGTCGCCGCGCTCGTCCTCGCCAAGACCGACGACCGCAGCGGCGTCCCGCTCCGCCACGACCTGCGCGACGCCCTCCTCGGGGGGAACGATCCGGCGCAGGCCCCCGCCGCGACCGGCTTCTTCATCGCCCTGGAGGGCGGCGACGGCGCCGGCAAGTCCACCCAGGCCGAGGCGCTCGCCGAGTGGATCCGCGCCAAGGGCCACGAGGTCGTCGTCACGCGCGAGCCCGGAGCGACCCCCGTCGGCAAGCGGCTGCGCTCGATCCTGCTCGACGTCTCCAGCGCCGGCCTGTCCCACCGCGCCGAGGCCCTCCTGTACGCGGCCGACCGCGCCGAGCACGTCGACACCGTCGTACGGCCCGCCCTGGAGCGCGGCGCCGTCGTCATCTCCGACCGCTACATCGACTCGTCCGTCGCCTACCAGGGCGCGGGCCGCGACCTGTCGCCCGTGGAGGTCGCCCGGATCAACCGCTGGGCCACCAGTGGACTCGTCCCGCACCTGACCGTGCTGCTCGACGTCGACCCCGAGGCCGCGCGCGAGCGGTTCACCGAGGCGCCGGACCGGCTCGAGTCGGAGCCGATGGAGTTCCACGCGCGCGTGCGCTCCGGCTTCCTCACGCTGGCCGCCGCCGACCCCGGGCGCTACCTGGTGGTCGACGCGGGCCAGGAGCCCGAAGGCGTCACCACCGTCATCCGGCACCGCCTCGACCAGCTGCTGCCCCTCTCCGAGGCCGAGATCAAGGCCCAGGAAGAGGCCCGCAAGGCCGCCGAGGAAGAGGCGCGGCGCAAGGCCGAGGAAGAGGCCGCGCGCAAGGCCGAGGAGGAGCGCCTGGAGCGCGAGCGCCAGGAGCAGCTCGCCAAGCTGCGCGCCGAGGAGGAGGAGCGTCAGCGCCGCGAGCTGGAGGAGGCGCAGCGCGTCGAGGCCGAGCGCCAGGCGGAGGAGGCCCGGCAGCGCGCCGAGGAGGCCCGCCGCAAGGCCGAGGAGGAGCAGGCCCGTCTGCTCGCCGAGGAGAAGGCGCGCAAGGCCGAGGAGGAGCGGCGCCGCAAGGAGGCCGAGGAGGAGGCGCGGCTGCGGGCCGAGGCCGAGGAGCGCCGCCTGGAGAAGCAGCGCAAGGCCGAGGAGGCGCTGCTGCGCGCGGAGGAGGCCCGCCGGCTCGCCGCGCAGGCCGCGCAGGCGGCCCAGCGCAGTGCGCACACGCCGACGACGAACCTGCGCAAGGTCGAGCTTCCGGAGTCCGGCCCCAAGGCCGCCCCGGCCGCCCCTCAGACGCCTGCCGCGCCTTCCGCGCCTTCCGCGCCGGACGTTCCGGACAACGAGACGACCGTCCCGACGCCGATCGTGCGGCCCGAGACGGCCGGATCGGACGCCGAGGAGACCACGGTCATGCCGAAGCCGCCCGTGCGGGAGGCCGAGGAGACGGCGCAGCTGCCGCGCCCCGACGCCGACGAGACGGCCGTGCTGCCGCAGGTCCAGGAGACCTCCGACCGGGTCCCGCCGGGCTACTTCCGTGACGAGCGGCCCGCCGCGCCGGAGCGGGCGAACGAGCGCACGGCCGAACTCCCGCAGGTCGACGAGCAGGGCCGGCCGCGCCGCCCCCGCCCGGACTGGGCGGAGGAGACGCCGCTGGACGACCTGCCGTCCCTCGCGGACGAGCTGCTCGGCGGGCTGGACGACGAGCCCGAGGACGAGCGCGGGCGGCGCCGCCGTCGCTGAGTCCGCTTCTCCGGTGACGGTGGGGCTCAGGCCAGCCTGAGCTCCACCCAGTCCACGGTGTCGCCGTCCAGCCGGTACCGGTCGACCTCGACCGTGAACCCGGTCCGCTCGGCGAACCGCAGGCCCGAGGTGTTCGACGTCAGCACACAGGTCTCGATCGTTTCGGCGCCCCGCGCGCGGGCGGCGGCGAGCGCCCGCTCGTACAGCACGGTGCCGATGCCCTGGCCGCGGTGCTCGGGGAGCACGCGCGAGATGACCATGGCGGCGCCTCCGTCGCGGGGCGGCCGCACGGTCGTACAGCCGACGAGAGTGCCGTCGGCGGCGTAGGCGACCTCCATGAGGTTGCGCCCCGCGCGGTCGCGGACGTCCTCGGGGGAGAGCAGGGCCGAGGCGACGGGCACGACGGTGTTGTGCACGTGGCGCCAGTCGGCGAGTGCCGCGTCGCCACTGGTGGAATCGAGGGCCTCGACGCGCAGGCCGGTACGTGGATCGCTCATCGCCGTATCCAATCCCGCCGGGGCTGGGTTGTCAGCCGGAATTCGGGGGCCGTCGTTCGGGGGCTGTCAGTCGCGCCCGGCACAATGGCGGGAGTGCGAGGAAAGGGCGGTGGCGCATGACCGTGTGGGACGACCTGGTCGGTCAGGAGCGCGTGGCGGGGACGCTGGACGCGGCAGCGCGGGACGCGGACGCCCTGGTCACGGCGGCGGCGCAGGGCACCGAGCCGCCCGCCGCGTCGAAGATGACCCACGCGTGGCTGTTCACGGGGCCGCCGGGCGCGGGGCGGGTCACGGCCGCGCGCGCGTTCGCCGCGGCGCTGCAGTGCGTCAGCCCCGACCGTGCGCTGGGCGGGGCGCCGGGCTGCGGTTTCTGCGACGGCTGCCACACGGCACTGCTCGGCACGCACGCGGATGTCTCGACGGTGGCCGCGGTCGGCACGCAGATCCTCGCCGACGACATGCGCGACACGGTCCGCAAGTCGTACACGTCGCCGGCCGGCGGCCGCTGGCAGGTGATCCTCGTCGAGGACGCCGAGCGGCTGAACGAGAAGTCGGCGAACGCGGTGCTGAAGGCCGTCGAGGAGCCCGCCCCCCGTACGGTCTGGCTGCTGTGCGCGCCCTCGGTGGAGGACGTGCTGCCCACGATCCGCTCCCGCTGCCGCCTGCTCACCCTGTCGACCCCGGCGGTCGACGCCGTCGCCGACATGCTCGTACGGCGTGACGGCATCGAGCCCGAGGTCGCCGCCACCGTCGCGCGCGCCACCCAGGGCCACATCGACCGCGCCCGGCGCCTGGCCACGGACCCGCGCGCGCGGGAGCGCAGGGCCGCCGTCCTGAAGGTGCCGCTGCGCGTCGCCGACGTGGGCGGCTGCCTCAAGGCGGCGCAGGAGCTGGTCGACGCGGCGGCCGAGGACTCCAAGCAGCTCGCCGAGGAGGTCGACGCGAAGGAGACCGAGGAGCTGAAGGCGGCGCTCGGCGCGCAGAGCGGCGGACGCATGCCGCGCGGCACGGCCGGCGTGATGAAGGACCTGGAGGACAAGCAGAAGCGCCGCCGTACGCGTTCGCAGCGGGACAGTCTGGACCTGGCCCTCACCGAGCTGACCGGCGTGTACCGCGACGTGCTCGCGCTGCAGCTCGGCTCGCGGGTGGCGCTGGCGAACGTGGACGTCCAGGACACCCTGGAGCGCCTCGCCAGAGAGACCTCGCCCGAGTCGACCCTGCGCCGCATCGAGGCGATCGCCGCGTGCCGCGAGGCTCTTGACCGCAATGTCGCTCCGCTGCTGGCGGTGGAGGCGATGACGATGGCTCTGCGCGCGGGTTGAGTTTGCTGGGTGGGGGCTCGGGGCCGGTGGGCGGCCGCGCCTCATCGGGGAAATGCGACCCGAAGGGTCTGCATTTCAGGGGCGCGGGGAACTGCGCGACCAACCCCCACCGGAGCCGCGGCCGAAATCAAGCGGGCCCGCGCATGGACCGCCGGGTACGTAAAGTGACGGTCGGCGCGCGGAGCGTTACGCTCGCCCGATGCACTCCAGGCGCCTGACCCGACCCGCCCGCCGTCGACGATCCGCCCTCCTGGCCGCCGCCACGGGCCTGCTGCTGACGGGCATCGCGGCCTGTTCGCCGCAGCCCGCGGACTCCGCCGACGCCTCGCTCACCGCCCTGCCCCGGTCCACGCCGCAGAACCTGACCAGGTACTACGACCAGACCCTGAAGTGGCGCGAGTGCGGTGCCCCGGGCTTCGAGTGCGCCACGCTCAAGGCGCCGCTCGACTACGACAAGCCGGGCGCCGGGGACATCGACCTCGCCGTCTCCCGGAAGAAGGCCACCGGCCCCGGCAAGCGCCTCGGCTCCCTCCTGGTCAACCCGGGCGGCCCGGGCGGCTCGGCCGTCGGCTACCTCCAGTCGTACGCGGGCATCGGCTACCCCGAGCGGATCCGGGCCCGCTACGACATGGTCGCCGTCGACCCGCGCGGCGTCGCCCGCAGCGAGCCGGTGACCTGCCTTTCCGGGCGCGCCATGGACCGGTACACGCAGACCGACATCACGCCGGACGACGCGGCCGAGCGGACGGATCTGAGCAAGTCGTTCCAGGACTTCGCGCAGGGCTGCGCGACGCACGACCGGACCTCGCGGGACGTGCTGCCGCACGTGTCGACCGTCGAGGCGGCCCGCGACATGGACCTCGTGCGGGCGGCCGTCGGCGACGAGAAGCTGAACTACGTGGGCGCCTCCTACGGCACGTTCCTCGGCGCGACCTACGCGGGCCTGTACCCGGAGCGGGTGGGCCGCCTGGTCCTCGACGGCGCGATGGACCCGTCGCTGTCGGCGCGCGAGCTGAACATGCAGCAGACCGCCGGCTTCGAGACCGCGTTCCAGTCCTTCGCGAAGGACTGCGTCGAACGCTCCGACTGCCCGCTCGGCAAGGGCACCCCGGCGCAGGCCGGCGAGCGCCTGAAGAAGTTCTTCACGGACCTCGACGCGAAGCCGCTGGCCGCGGGCGACCCCGACGGACGCAAGCTCGGCGAGTCCCTCGCGACGACGGGCGTGATCGCCGCGATGTACGACGAGGGCGCCTGGCCCCAGCTGCGCGAAGCGCTCACCGCGGCCCTCGACAAGAAGGACGGCGCTGGCCTGCTCGCCCTCTCCGACAGCTACTACGAGCGCGACCCGGACGGCTCGTACACGAACCTGATGTTCGCGAACGCCGCCGTGAACTGCCTGGACGCGCCTCCGGCGTTCACCTCCCCCACCGAGGTGGAGAAGTCCCTGCCCGACTTCGAGAAGGCCTCCCCGGTGTTCGGCGCGGGCCTCGCCTGGGCGTCGCTGAACTGCGCGTACTGGCCGGTGCAGCCCACCGGCGCCCCGCAGCGCATCACCGCGAAGGGCGCCGCCCCGATCGTCGTGGTCGGCACCACCCGTGACCCCGCGACCCCCTACCCCTGGGCCAAGTCCCTCGCCTCCCAGCTCTCCTCCGGCCGCCTCCTCACCTACGACGGCGACGGCCACACCGCGTACGGCCGCGGCAGCACCTGCATCGACGGAGCGATCGACCACTACCTCCTGACCGGCACCCCGCCGAAGGACGGAAAGCGCTGCTAAAAGGGTGCGCGGAGCACCCCCGGGGACCGTGTAGGATTGGCGACGTTGCTGACGCACTCCGGTGCGCGCGGCGGCGCCGCCTTAGCTCAGATGGCCAGAGCAACGCACTCGTAATGCGTAGGTCTCGGGTTCGAATCCCGAAGGCGGCTCAGCTCAGAACCCCAGGTCGGATGCATCCGGCCTGGGGTTTTCTGTTGCTCAAGGCATGGCACGCCGTGCTCGCGTGAGCGCTCTTGCCGCTGCGGCCTCTTCCGGTCCGCCGGAGTTGGCTACCCACAGGGAGACGGGCGAGGTCCCGACCACCGGTGTTGAGGCGTGCGCGGTCAGACTCGTTGACGACGCCGTGCGAATGGTGCGTCCATTGCCGTCGCCAAGGTGGTGTTGGCCGCAGCCCAGAACGCGAGCTTGGCGTTCGCCCCATTGACCGTCCGCAACTTGCCGTTAGCGTGGCGACAGAACGAGTCGGGCGGGAAGTACTGCGAGACCGGGGTTCTGTGCATGCCATTGCGGAGCGACGTGTCGGCCAGGAGGCTGCCGCCCGGGCGCAGCGACACCTCCAAGCGGCTGCGGACAAGGCCGCCACTCCGGTGCTCGCTGACCTCAAGGCTCGCAGCCCACGAGAGGAGAGCCGTCGGGTCCTTGCTCGCGACGTTCGAGCCGCGGTCCCCGGTCACGCCGATCGAATCCTCGCCGACGACGCCTGGCCTGCCCTCGCCACTCTCCTCGCCGACGCCGAAGCCCTCGGCCACAAGCCCCACCAACTCATCAAGGAAGCTGCCGCACAGCGAGAGCTGGACACGGCACGCCGACCGGCCCGGGTCCTCATCGCACGCATCCAGCACACAGGCCGAAACGCTGCCCCGAACCCCTTCGCCGAAGCCGCCCGCCGACGCACCACCGTGGCCTGGAGCCGGGCGGGGGCACCACAGCCGCCGATCCAGCCGATCCCCCAGGGTGCGGGTCCGGATCCGGCCAAGCGGCCGCGTCGGTAGCGGGCCGGCGGGTACAGAACCTGCCCAATAGTGCGCGGCCTCTCACATGAGACCACTTGCTTAAGCAAAACCCGTCTGAGGTAGAACGGTTGTGCTGCGTGCGTGCGCGGGTGTCATCAACGGGGAGGCGAAACTGATGGGCATGCCTGCTGATCTAGGCATGATCACCAAGAACATGATCGGCGCGGCCATGGCCATGGTGAAGACGGTGATGCCAGGTGCTCGGGACACCGCCATCGCGCTCTTCCATGAGCTGGACCGGCAGAAGGGAATGGCGGGGGACGACGAGGCCGGGCACGAGTTTGCGAAGGTGTACCAGTCCGCAGCATCCACTGCCCTTGACAAGATGGGCTTCAGCGCCCTGGTCATGAGTGAGACCGGGCGGGGGCTGATGCACACAGCACGCGAGTTCATGGCGACAGAGAGTCATATTGCGTCGCAGATCCTAGGCCAGCAGGTCGACATGACCGACAGCATGGGCGACCCGTACGAGGACTGTGAGGAGAACTTCCTCGGGCGCGGCCAGGAGCTGCAAGGAGTCGTCGGCGACACGGCGTGGTACGACCAGTACGCGCCCGGCGGTATGAGCAGTAGGTTCCGGGGCTCACCCGAGAAGCTTCGAGACGTAGCCGAGTCGTGGCGCCGCGGTGGGAAGTTGATGTTGCGCTTCCTGGAGGACGCCCAGGCGTGCGCACACACTGCGGACAAGGCGCATAAGGGCGAGGCTGCGGAGTCGTTCCGTAAGTACTTCGCCGGCTTCGTGGGCTTCGCGGCGCCCCCGGACAACGCACACCCGGAGGAGACCCTGGTCGCGAATCTGGTCGCTGCCTGCAACCAGCTGGCGAAGGCGTGTGACCGCTACGCCGACCACGTCGAAGACGCCAAGGTGAAGATCCAGCAGCACGAACTGGATCTCTTCCGCATGGACATGCCCTGGGACTCTCCGATGTTCGGCGGCAACGGATACGACGGCGGCCTGAAGGACGCGGTCCTCAACGACCCCTGGATCCGCAGACTCGGTAACGTCGCGCACGCTCTCGACAGCTCCGAAGCGCGGGTGAAACTGCCGCCAGGGAGGGGCGAACGACCAGGGCTCCCCGGACTTCCGCTCATGCCGGTGCCAGTTCCGGTGCCAGTGCCGGTCCTCATCGCTTCCTATCGAGGCGGTACGACGGGTGTCATGCCCGCTGGGTATGTCGACCCAGACCCGAACATTCCCCACAAGGACCCTGTGCCCCCAGTCCCGGGAACGACCCGTCTGCTGAGCGTGGCCGAGCGCAAGAAGTTCGTCGCCTTCGTCAACAACCTCAAGCCGCTGGGCTTGGGCAGCAACGCGAAGAAGCCGACGACTCCTGAGAACGCCTACCAGCTGCGTACCGCCGGCTATCCCGAGCGCAAGATCCCTCTCCTGTCGACGTCGAAGCGTCCCTTCAAGGCCGCCGACGGCATGCGTCCTGCGGACGGCTACATGATCGACTCCAAGTACGTGAAGGACGACGGCAAGGACTGCTGGCGCAAGCCGGAGACGTTCGACCAGCTGGAGGACAAGTACAACGCCGACGGCAAGAAGAAGTGGAACAAGGGGGCCTTCTTCAAGGGGCTGGACGAGGGTGAGCTCGGCGAGTACCGCGACGCCATGACCGCGCACAAGGAAATCCGTGGGCTGGCGATCATCACCAACGACAAGGACGCAGTGGCGTACTGGCAGACCCTCATGGCGCAGCAAGGCGTCAAGGGAACCTCGCAGTACGTCCAGTAGCCGAGAGGGAGCACCCCCATGGAATTCGACGAGTACAACACCGCGTACCTGCTCTACGCGCCGGCGAAGAACCCGCAAGGGTGGAATCTGGATCTGGCCGCCTTCGGTCAGGCGCTCGACGACGCCTTCCCCGAGGTCCGCTACCGGCAGGAGGACGGGCACCCGGCTCGCCTGTCCTTCTGGGCGATGACGGCGGAAGGCGAGGAGTTCGACGGATTCGCCGACAACGAGTCCCGCGACACGATCGCCCTGAGCTCGACCACGGTCGACGAAGCGGCCTCATTCATCCTGTGGCTTCGCGACGCGTATCTGCCGGCCCCCGACCTCATCCGCTTCACCTCCGAGCTCGCGTACGAGCGGGAGATCGACACCGACTGGCGCATCCCGGCCGGCGGAGACCACGAGAGAGTCGCGGACGAGATCAAGCAGCACCTCCAGGTTGTCGTCGGCGGCTGATAACAGGGGCGACGCAGCCCGCCCAGGACGCCCGTTCGCCGAGTGGGTCGCTGCTACGGTCGCTCCCATGTCTCTCTCGATCCCCGCAGGTCGCGCTGTCGATCTCCGAGTCGAGTCGGTCGACGGAGCGCTCGCGCATGTTGAGCGGTCGTTCCAAACGCGCCTCGACCCGAACACCGTGGTGCGTAAGCGCCGATCCGTGGGGGCTCGGACGGACCGTGACACCTGGGTCCGGATCGAGAGGCGGCGGCTCGACAAGATCGGTGATCAGGGATGGAACGGCACCGAGTGCGCCGCCCGCCTGCGGGGCATCGCTCAGCCTGAGTGGCGAGGGTGCGTCGTCTGGCGTGACCCCGACGACTCCGTGATGTGGCGGGCCGACGAGACTGGTCTGCTGCCCGGGCGGCCGATCGGGACCGCCGTACTGGGGGAGGACCCCGAGCTGCCCGACGAATGGTGGCAGGCGTTCAACACCTCGCTGGACTCGCTCGCGGCCCAGACCACGAACCGCGTCGCCACGCCGGACACCGACACCATCACCCAAGACCTCGTCACCGAGTCTATTCGCGGCGCCGTGCCCGGAGATTTCGACACCACCATTGAGCACTGGGTGCCTGCCCATGCGGACCTGAACTGGGCCAACATGACCGGGCCGGTGTTCTGCCTCTTCGACTGGGAGGACTGGGGAAACGCCCCGCGAGGGTTGGACTCGGCGTCCCTGTGGGCGAGTTCGCTCGTCGTCCCGGCTCTGGCTGCTCGTGTGCGGCGGGAGCGGCACACGGACTTCGCGAGCCGGGACGGCAAGCTGATGACGCTCTTCGTGTGTTCGAAGATCCTTGGACCGGACGCGCACCCACAGGATCCGCGACGGGAGCCAGCCCGTCGGATGGCTGCGGAGATCGTTCAGGAGCTTCGGGCCGCCTGAGCGCTGGGGCGGCCGCGGAGAAGGCGTCGGTACTCACCTATCATCCGTTCGTCGGGCTCCGTGGCCAGTGCGCCCAGCAGCTCTCCCAGGTGTGCGGGTTCGTCCGTACCGACGGCCATGCTGGTGACCCGGGGCAGCTGGTAGGCGACGCGGAACGCGGCCTGCATGCGGGAGAGCCCGGCGCCGCTCCGGAGGAAGACCCGAGGGTCGATCCGGCTCCAGACCGGGGCCCTGACGCTGCCGCCGAATGGGCTCATTCCCCGTACCGAGGACGCATCCAGGCCCCAGGCCGTCGTCAGGGCTTCGGCGGCATCCAGGGTCCTGGAGCCGACCAGCAGCCCGGCACGGACCATGAGTACGGACGGCTTCGGCGTGGTCGGCTCGATCAGGGATGGCAGGGACGTCGGGTCCCAGGTCGCGATGCCCCAGGCCCTGCACAGCCCCTGTCCCGCGGCACGGGAGAGGGTTGCGCACGCCTGGGCCAGAAGATCCCGTGTTCGAGCACTCCCCGTCGGCAGGGAGTACTCGGGGTTGTGGAGGAACACCAGGTCCGGTTCCTTCCCGAGATCCCGGACCGCGTGTTCGACCCCACCAGGCTGCTGGAAGTAGCCCACCTTCGTGGAGAGCGTGAACTTCGGCAGCAGATCACCAGCAGTGCCTGCCAGGACCTCGTGGGAGCGGAAGCCGAGGTAGTTGGCGCTGGTGTCGATCGCGGTGACGCCGAGGTCCAACGCCCTGGTCAGGAGACGGCGTTCGTGACGAGACCTGTGTAGCCCGAGGACAATTCGGGGGTCAGAGTCGCGCACATCTCCTCCTTCACCAGGATCTCGGCCACCTCCACAGCTTCGGTTCCGACGAGTGCCGCCGCCCGTTCCAGCGGGACGGGACGGCCGCTCAACAGCAGACGCAGCGCCGGAACGGCCTTGGCGGCGAGGGTGAGCTTCTTGCCCGAGGCCACGATGTCGACCGTCTCGCCGTTCTCCTGGAGTCGGGGCGGGAAGTGTGTGGTGCACACCACGGCCTCGAGTGAGCCCAGGATGTTGAGGAACGGCACGTGCCGGGGCAGCGCCGCCGCCTGTTGGTAGGCGGCCAGGAAGTCGGCCGGCGAGCGTTCACCGATCAGGCGGGTGGCGGCTTCGACCAGGGCCTCGCTGCGGGCACCGTCCGGGCGGCCAAGGCCACGGCGATCCAGGTCGTGGCGGAAGATCTCCTCCTCGCGGCACCAGTCGGCCAGCCA
This sequence comes from Streptomyces sp. NPDC059524, assembly GCF_042749255.1. Taxonomy (NCBI): domain Bacteria; kingdom Bacillati; phylum Actinomycetota; class Actinomycetes; order Kitasatosporales; family Streptomycetaceae; genus Streptomyces; species Streptomyces sp. NPDC059524. The sequence goes on from NZ_JBHYTK010000054.1 coordinate 16,882, forward strand.
TGCCAGCCAGCTCGCGCCGGTGCGCTTTGTGATGCCGAACGTGACGTGGAGGCTCTTGCCCGAGCCGCTGCCCGTCCGGGTCGCCTGGTGCCAGTGGCCGCGGGGGATGTGCATGACGTCACCGGTCCTCATCACGCCGGACCAGACGATCTCGTCGGTCGGGGTCGTGTTGGGGTCGGCGTCGCGGTACATGGGTGCCGTGCGCGAGGTGCCGCGCACTTCCCACTCCTTCTCGCCGGCGAGCTGGACGATCACCACGTCGTGGTCGTCCCAGTGCAGCGGGAAGCCCGAGGCGTCGTTCGTGGTCAGGTACGCGTTGACCTGAACCCGCTCGTGCGACCACCACTGGAGTGCGCGGCAGGCGACCTCCATCGTCGGGTCGAAGGTGTTGAGCTGGTCGAGGATGAGCGTCGCGCCCTCGTCGAGCAGTCGACCGAGACTGCGCATGTTGACCATGGGGATGCTCTGTCCCCGTGGGCTGACGCTGTCGGTGTAGTAGATCGCCGGGTGGACCTCCTCGCCCTGCTGGAAGCACCGGAACTGCGGGCGGTTCAGGCTTCGGCGCATCGCGATGTCGAGCAGGCGGTTCGGGGTCAGGATGCGGGAGACGAGCGCGGGATCGCCCAGGTTGCCGTGAGCGAAGCCCTTGCCCAGCTCCTCCACCCCGGTCCAACCCAGCGCACGCTCGATGGCGCCGACCAACTGGTGCTCCATCACAGCCTCCTTGAGTAGTACGGCTTCAGTCATGCGACGACGCGTACGTGGCGGGGGCCGACACAGCGGACCGGGTCGGCCCCCGCCGCGCTGGTGCTACTCGATGTCGGTCAGGTTGCCGTCCCCGCCCGGCCAGGGCGCGTCGCCGGAGTTGCCCTGGTTGTCGGACCGGAGGCTGTCGTACCGGTCATGGACGGCGGTCAGTTCCTCCACCGCCACCAGGAGGCCACTCGGGGTCGGCGGCGTGGTCGTCGTGCTCTGTACCACCTCGTGCTCCTTCCTTTTCGGGTTCTCCCGTCCGGGGTTCCGGCGGGAAGTCTGTGATCGGGGAGGGTTCGATGGTTCGGTCACGCCACGCCCTCAGCATTGCGGGGGACCGGGCGTGGAGGGCGTGGCGGGCAGAGCGGCTAGGTCGCGGCGGATGTTGGATTCCAGGACCCGCTGGTCCAGCTCGTACAGGCAGGACCGGCAGGAGTAGAGGTCCGCGTGCATGCCGCTGGAGCACACGGGCCCGATCCACGTCACCTCGACGTCCGGCCGTCCGCACCAGAGCCAGCACCGGCCGCTCGGCTCCCACGCGTGGCGGTCCCAGAGCGCATCAGCTGTGGGCTCACTCGTGGACGGATCGATGTCTCTACGAGTCGGCCTGAACACCACACCGGAGTCCGGCAGACGAACCGGCCCTCCCCGGTGGCGGCCCATCAGGCCGTCGCCGAGCTATGGGCCTCGGACCCGGATCGGGCACGAGGACCCGGCCTGGCCAGGAAGAACCGGCGCAGAACAGCGGCGCGGACGGCAGGAGCTGCTTTGGGGAGAGCCACCTCCGCCCAGACTCGCTTGCCGTGCTCTACGGGCTCCCACCCTGACCGGACCGCAAAGAAGCCGACCAGCCCGAGTCCGCGTCCGCCTTCAGCACCCAAAGCCGGATGATCGACCTCCGGCATCGCCTCGCTGTTGTCGAGCACGCCGATGACCAGGCTGCCCGGCTGATGGCACAACTCCACGGTGACGGGGCCCACCCCATGGAGCACGGCGTTGGTGACCAGCTCGGAGACCACAAGGCGGATCGCGTCCGTCGCCTTGTCATCCAGGCGAACGCCCCACGCCCGAACCTTGTCCACGACCATGCGCCGGGCGGGAGAGACCTCCTCCTTGATGCCCGAGAGAACGAATCGAGTGACGAGGGTGGGCATGGTGAACGCCTCCGAAGGACTGGAGAGCGGCTCCATGCCCGATAGGGGGCGCAGACATGGAGCCGCCGATCTGGGAAGCCGCCCGGGTTGCGACGCCCTGCGCGCTGCCCGTGACGGCTGACACCAAGTCAACGTCCTGACCTGCAAGCCCGGAACGTTTCCAGGGGGCTCCTCTTGGGGACGCCCTTCCCTGCGCGCACAGGACCAGTAGCCTCGGAGCAACGCCGCGAGCGATGAACGGGAGTGATGACGTGCCCGGTGAGCCGTTAGCCGTCCACCCGCTGACCTTCGTCCGCCAGTCCCGCGGCTGGGGCAAGGCGGAGTTCGCCCGCCTCATGCAGGCCCACGGAAAGTCGCTCGGAATCCCGCTCGCGACCAACCGCACCACGGTATGGAAATGGGAGCAGGGCCAAGAGCCCGACGCAGACGCCCAGCGCGTCCTCGCAGATCTGCTGCGGGTCCCGAGTGAGCAGATGAGGGCCGAGCAGTGGCCTCGCTGGCTGCCCGTATGGGAGGTGACCGGGCTCGCAGCTCCCTGGAGCGAGGCAGGCACCGTCGAAGCGCTCGACGATCTGGTGGGCAGTGGCCGCCTAGACCGCCGAGGGTTCCTCACGATCACCGGAGCCGCTCTGACAGGGCTCGCGGCGAGCTGGGCCGAGGCGCCGTCCGCCTTCGCCTCGGCGCTCAAAGGCGATCGCGTCACCGACACGATGGTCTCGACGATCGAGCAGCGCATCACCACCCTCCGCACGCTCGACGACCAGCTCGGCGGCGCCCGGCTCCTGGAACAGTCGCGCGGCGACTTCGCCCTGATCGCCGGCCTCCTGAGCGCGGGCCGGTACTCGGACGAGATCTGCCTTCGCCTCTACGGGCTGGCGGCACAGGTGTCGCACCTGACCGGCTGGATGGCCTACGACGCCGGGCTCCGGTCCGCAGGACAGCAGTACTACGTAGGCGCCTTGCGCAGCGCCCGCACCGCCGGCGACGACGCGTTCGGCGCCTTCGTCCTAGCGGAGATGGGCGTCCACGTGTCCGAAGCCGGCCGGACCGCCGAACGCGTCGACCTCATCTCCACTGCCATCGACAACGCCCCTCGCACCCTGTCGCCCTACACCCAGTCCTTCCTTCACCTGCACAAGGCCGAAGCGCTCTCACGCGACGGCGACCACCAGCGGGCTGGCACGGCATTGAATCGCGCCGTCTCCTACTGGGACCGCCACACGGAGGGCGAAGACCCGGACTGGCTCGACTGGTTCGGTGAGGCACAACTCAAGTCGACCGAGGGCAAGGTGCTGCTCCGCGCAGGCCAAGTGGAGCAGGCGACAAGCCTGTTGGAGAGTTCGGTACAGAAGGCGACGCCCCGCGACAAGGCCGTCAGGTCCAGCCGCCTCGCCGAAGCCCGACTCGCCGGCCACGACCTGGACGGGGCACTCGACGCCGCGAACTACGGGGCCTCGCTCCTCGAAGACAAGGTCAGCTCCGTACGGGCACTGGATCGCCTGAAGGAGTTCGCCGAGCAACTCGAACCGCACAAGGCCGTCCCAGCAGTCCGCGAGTTTCGCGATCGCCTCCAGGCCCTGCCCGCCGCGTCCTGAACACACGCCCTGCGCTCGGGCACGAGAGGCAGCCCAACTTATGGAGATGGGCGAGTGGAGTGCCACGATGGGCGGCATGACGACGATCGGCGGTGATGTCGCGGCCGGGTTCGAGCCCGTACCCGAGGCGTTCGCGGAAAACTTCGCCCAGCACGGAGACATCGGCGCGGCGGTCTGCGTGTACCAGGACGGCCGACCAGTGGTGGACCTGTGGGGAGGTGTCGCCGACCGCGACACCGGTCGCCCATGGGAGCGAGACACCCTCCAGCTCGTCTACTCAGCAACCAAGGGGGCGACCGCGACCGCCGCACACATGCTGGCCCAGCGCGGCCTGCTGGACCTGGACGCGCCGGTGGCCAAGTACTGGCCGGAGTTCGCCGCGAATGGCAAGGCGGATATCCCGGTGCGCTGGCTCCTGTCCCACCAGGCCGGCCTCGTCACGCTGGACCGCCCGGTCCCACTGGCCGAGGCCCTTTCCTGGCACCCCATGACGGCCGCACTGGCCGCGCAACGCCCCGTGTGGCCCCCCGGGACCGCGCACGGCTACCACGGCCGGACCTGGGGCTGGCTGGTCGGCGAGGTGATCCGCCGCGTGTCCGGCCGCACTCCCGGCCGCTTCTTCGCCGACGAGATCGCGGCTCCCCTCGGCCTGGACTTCTTCATCGGCCTCCCGGCGAACGAACGCCACCGCGTGAGCCGCATGGCGTACCGAAAGCCGACCGTCGACCTCACCACCCTGTCCCCGGAGGCGGTCCCCGAAGAGTTCCGCGAGCAGGTTGCCGCCTGGCGCGACCCGAACTCCTTCAGCAACAGGGCGTACGCGGTCACGGACCCGGCCGCGATCGACTTCGACTCACCCGAGGTGCAGGCCGCGGAACTGCCAGCCTCGAACGGCATCGGTACGGCGCGTGCCCTGGCTCGGATGTACGCGGCGTTGATCGGCGAGGTGGACGGCGTGCGCCTGCTCAGCCCGGAGACCGTCGTCTCTGCGGCAAAGGAGCAGGTGGCCGGGATGGATGAGGTGCTGGTGGCACCGAGCCGGTTCGGGTCCGGCTACCAGCTGCCCACTGAGGACAACCCCATGAGCGGTCCGAGCGCCTTCGGCCACAACGGCCGAGGAGGATCCCTGGCCTTTGCTGATCCGGAGCGCGGCATTGCCTTCGGCTACGTGATGAACCACATCGTCAGTGGGGCCGATGACCTGCGGGCCGGGGCTTTGATCGACGCAGTCATCAGGTCACGGGGGTGATGAGAGCTCAGATATGTCGGCCGGGGTAGCCCACTGGCCTCGTTGATGTCAGTCGTTCAATTCGGTGGCGTGAACCGATGAGCAACAGAATTTCGTGACGCCACGCAGTCTTGATGGCTCAGGGACGCCCCCGTCATCATGGTGGCCATGATTCCGACGTTTGACGTGGAAATCGGTTACGCATACGAGATGGATCGGTTGCTCACCGGCCTGACGGCTGAAGATGTGGCGACTGGTTTCACGGATCACCATGAGTATGAGTGTCTCGGTGTACCGACCTGGGATGAGGCTGCTGAGTGCCTTGATAGTGAGGCGTTCGTCCTTGGGCGGGCGGCGGAGTCGGGTGTTCCCGACGGCATCGAGGCTGTGCTCGGCGACCTAAGTGATTCCGGTGATGGGGTGGCCTACGCGGAGCTCAACCAATCTCTCCACTGGAACGACGCCGGTGTGGCCGGCCTCAGTATTGCTCTTAGTGCAGCCCGCGCCGTCACCTTCTACTCCTGCTCCGCCAGCCTGGAACGGGGACGCCACCACGCCAGGTACCCGATGGTCGGCGTCGTGCCTGATGCGGACAGAGCAGAACTGATTGCTGACCTTGCGCGCAGCGCAGGGTGTGGGATTGGGCAGCACGAGGGGCGCTGGTACTTGTATGCCAAGAGTGTCACCGACATGCACCGCCTTGCCCATCTGATCCTTGAACAGCGTATGGCCTTCGACGCGATGCCCGTCCCCTGCTGGGTGCACGGCCTTGAAGCGGAACTTAAGGGAACAGACGGCTACTGATCACGGGTGCCTCAACCTGACTGATCATCGATTCGGAGACAGCGGCCACGAGGGGCCATGACTGCTGCGCCGCTTATGGGGAGAGGAAACGGTCCCGGTGGGCCGAGGTCAGTCGCTGATTGGTGCCGATGCCGTGCTGCGCGCTGTTGGCACGGACGGTTGGTTGACCTGCCGCGTGATTCCCTTGAGGCCGAGCTCTTCCTTCTGCCTTTCGAAGTCGATGTCAGGAGTTCCGATTCGGCCAACGGCCCGGCTGTGTCCGGTCAGCATCGCCTCAGCAAAGGGACTGTCGAGCGTGGCGGCCCTGCGCCATTCTCGAACCTCGTCCAACGGGTGCGACGTGACGTCCTCGAAGTCCACCAGCAAGTCCGGTACGTCGAGGTACTTCGGCAGCACCCGGTAACGGTTGTGGTCGGTCCGGAAGAGATCAGAGACCTTCTGTCGATGCTTGCTGCCTCCGTTGGCCTGCCAGTCTGCAACGGGGGGAGAAGTGTGCAGGACGTGGGCGCGCGCCAGCCGTACGAACTCCGCCTTGGCGCGGCGCCTCCTGACTCCCTCCGCCATGGGCGGGTCCTCGTAGAGGTCGCAGGCAGGCGTCAGCACGAGCCACCAGTCCCCGCTCGGCGAGGCAAGGACGTCGGCCGCGGTGACGTGGTGCGTCACCGGAGGCTTGAGGTAGACCCTCGCAGCAGAGGAGTGCCTGACGACGTTGCCGCCATTCGCCGCGATCACGGAGTCGAGCTCGCTAACTGCGTTCTCCTTCAGCCAGGCCGCCAGCTGGTTGATCAGCACGAGAGGGATCTCCTGCTGGTCCGACTCGGCCATCTCCTCCCAGTTCGGGGCGACGGTGTCACGGAGGAAGGAACGCATGAAGCGGTCGGTCAGCGCGCCGAGCTGACGCGTCAGCGAGGGGATGCCGGACTGGAGAGCTGCTCGCACGGCCTCGACCAGTTCGGACAGGCGGTTCTTGGTCACGACGTTCACTAGCGGCGGGCGCTTCAGACCCTCCACCCGCTGCGGGAAGCCGGTACAGAAGATCACCGGGATCCAGCACTTCTGGGCGACCCGTTCGTACATGTCCCGTCCACGTTCGTCCGCCGCAACATCGCCCAGACCCCCTCCGCCCTCCTTGACATCCAGGATGGCGAGATCGAACTGCTCGTTTCCGAGGCGGCGTTCGGCTTCATCGAAGTCGCTCTCGGTCTCGATGGTGACCGTGCCAAGATCCGCGAGTTTCCGCGCGAGGTGGCTCTGGAAACGCTCGGCGATGTCCGGCTCGTCGTCGACAATGAGCACCCGGAATCCAGAACCCGACAAGGTCACCCAACTCTCCTTCGTAGAACGGCTTTGAAACACGCCCCTGGAAGGGGGCCAGATGGAGCCAGGGACAGCTGACCGTCGTAGAAGTCCTTGACGACGCTTCCAGCGATGGTCAGTCCGAGACCGATCCCGTCGGGCTTGTCGCTGAAGTACGTGTCGAAGATGGCTTCCTCTATCCCCTGGCGTACGCCGGGGCCGCTGTCGCTGAACGTGATCTCGACCTCTCCTCCAGCTGTCCGTGCGGTATCGACACGGATAGCCCGGTCGTGGGTGTCGGGGGTGGTGGAGAGCCAGTAGATCGAGTTCCCGACAAGGTTGAGGACGAGTGTGTTCACGTCTCCCGGGGCGACGGTGACGGTGACGTCCTCCCCGCCGATCTCCAGATCGATGCTCAACTTGGCCAGATCTGCCTCGTGTACCTCGACGGCCGCCCTGATCTCGTCGTGCAGGGAGAGGGAACGGGGCCGACCGCGGCGACGTCCACTGAGCGGTTGGATCCGAGTGAAGAGATGATCAAGGGCCGCCTGCTGGGTACTGAAACCCGTGTGCAGCCTCACCAGCTCCTCCGCCAGTTCGGCGTGCTCTCCACTCAGCCCCTCGGCCAGCTCCTGCAGGTCTTCCAGGACGAAGGCGATCCGGGTGAGAGCCGCTCTGCCGTCGTGCAGCACCACGTCCACAAGCGTGCCGAGGGTGGCCAGGCGCTGGAACTGGGAGAGGACCTCTTGGACCTTGCGGACCCCATCAGTGATCTCTTCGGACGCCTTCTCGACAGCACGGCCGAGCACCACGTCGTCGGGGTGGCGCTGTTCGATTACTTCTCGCAGGGGGGCAAGACTGAATCCGGCAAAGAGCCCGCTTCCTGGCACTTCAGAGGGGAGGAGTGTCTCGTCTTGGAGTGCGGGGCGGCGCAGGCGGTAGCGCCAGGTCTCCAGGCGGCTGACGGCCTGCAGTATCCGTGCTTTGAGTTCGTCGTACTCCGGGGTGTCGATAAGCCCTTCACGGTTGGAGCGGTCCTTGAGCCCTGGGTTGCCGTCAGCCGAGATGTAGACGAACCCTGCCACCTGGTTGTTGGAGAAGCGCAGGGTCGGGTTGTTGACACGACGGAGGTCGAAGCCGAGCCAGTCGAACCCGGACTCACCAAACGGCTGCACCCGGAAACCGTCCCTGTACAGGGCCACGCCGCTGCTCCTGCGGATCAGCTGCCGGATTTCGCGGATGTTTCGAGCGCCCACGTCTATGTTGAGGAGTTGCCTGAGGGTGGCGCTCTCGAGGTCCCACATGCGGATATCGAGGGTCAGGGCGCCGCAGCTGGGCCCGGACGAGTCTCCGACAACGCTCTCGTCGATGACACTCTCGGCGTCACTGTGACTCGTCCACAGCTGGAGACGCGCATGCCCGCCGGCGTCCACCGTGCCGGTGAGGCGGTAGTGGGGATGCGCCAGGGTTTCACTGGCACCGACAAAACCAGTGTGATGTTCCAGCTCACCTGGCGGTGTCTCGATGTACACCGAGAAGTCGGGCCGGTTCGGGACGTCCAGGTCGGAAGGTGGCGCCGGCGGCAGGAGCCGGCTGAGAGACAGCTTGAGTCGGGTGACGGACTCCTCGTCCCACTGTTGACGCAGTCCTTCCAACCGGACCACGGTGCCGTGGTGTCCGAGGTCGTCAGGGCGCCCTTCGTCACGGAAACCCTGTGTGACCCCGTCAAACAAATACTGCGCAGGGCTGTCAGCGCCGAATGTCCGCGGAGTGCCGGAGGCCCAGTCGACCGGCACTTGGTCCAGATAGGCGTCGTCCTTGGTGAACCGGCCCCAGTCGACTCGTACGGTGACCTCTCGGGCGTCCCGTCGGCGTGTTGTCAGGGATGTCACCTGGGCCAGGCGGGCCGCCGAGAAGCGACCGATGCCCTTCGCCCCGAGGACCCGCCGACCGAGCTCCTCACTCCGGGGAGACCGGTGACGGTGTGGCGTGGCGATCTCCAGCCAGGTGCTGCGGACGGTCTCCGGAGACATGCCGTGCCCGTCGTCCCAGACCTCGACAGCGCCCACTCCTACCTGGAGGGGTTCGACGAAGCGGATCACGACGAGACTCGCGTCGGCGTCGTAGGCGTTTTTCACCAGCTCGGTGAGCGCGACGCGCTCGTTGCTGATCAGTTCCTCGCCCAACGTACTCATGAGGCGGGCCCGGGGCCGGAGATAGGCCTTGACGTTCTCGGACTCCATCCGCACCCCCTCGCCTGGAGACCTTCACATCGTTGCACCACGGATCCTGGTGAACTGGCGGGATTCTACAGCCGGTTCGCATGTGATGCGGGTGGCCGAAGTGAGTTGCTGGCCGATAGTATTCGGTGTTCCCGCGCCGACTCGGACGTGCCTTCTGCGCCCAGGATTCGTTAGCCGGACGGAGTGACCAATTACTCCCGCCAGCCGTGCGGATTCGCATGCCGGACTCCACTATGATCGATCGCTTGGAACACCGGGTCGATCCCGCAGGTCGCAGGGGTGCGCAAGCCGACCTGGGAAGCCACCGACACCCGGACGATCCCGGTGTCCGAAGTGCCGGAATCCTTGCTTCCACCAGCGGGTCTGTGATCTCCTGGTGCTCGTTCATGTCATGCGTACGGAGGGTTGTGCTGTGAAGAAGAGGAGCGGCTACGGCGTACCTCTTGAGCGCAGTGACTACCTCAAGCTTCCTCCGCACTCCGACAGCTGCACCCCGCAGTCGTTCCAGGAGTGGCTGGAAGGCTTCGGTAAGGGCAAGCGGCTGGCCGTCGACCTCTTCTCCGGCGCCGGGGGACTCAGCTCAGGTGTGGAGCGGGCGGGGTGGACGACCGCAGCGGCGGTCGACTTCGACGAGCGCGCGCTGGAGACCCACCGGGCGAACTTCCCTGGACTCAGCCTGCACATGGATCTTGGCGACCCCACCGAGCGCGACAGGCTGGTGGAGATCCTCACTCCGGCGAACATCGATCTCGTGGCCGGTGGCCCTCCGTGCCAGCCCTTCAGCCGGGCCGGGCGGAACAAGATCCGCGACCTGGTCAAGAACCACGGGCGTGATCCGGAGGACCGTCGGAAGGAGCTCTGGAGCGCCTACCTGGACATCGTCAAGCGGATCCGGCCCCGCGTGGTCCTCATGGAGAACGTTCCCGACATGGGACTGCACGACGACTTCTTCGTGATCCGGACGATCGAGGAGGAGCTGGAGGAGCTCGGGTACGCGACGCAGGTACGACTCGTCGACGCATGGAACTACGGCGTTCCACAGCACCGGAAGCGGCTCATACTCCTGGCGAGAAGGGACGTCGCCGAATTCGGCTGGCGTGCCCCCGACACCGACCACACCAGCCTGCGCGATGCCATCGGCGACCTCCCCGAACTGGATGTCGTGCCCACTGAGCGTGTCGGCGAGCGGGAGATGCCCTACCGCAAGCCGCGCAACCTGCCGCCGTTCGCGGAGATGATGCGGGACGGCGCTCCACGCGGTCGAGTGTGGGACCACATGACCCGCAGGGTCCGGAAGGACGACTACCGGCTCTTCGAGCTCATGGAGTCCAAGACGAAGTACTCGGACCTCGGCAAGCTACTGAAGACCAAGCAGGAGAAGAAGTACCAGCGCTACGCCACCGACAAGTACACGGACAAGTACAAGAAGCTGGACTGGCAGCAACTGAGCCGCACGATCACCGCTCACATCGCCAAGGACGGCTATTGGTACATCCACCCGGAGCAGCTGCGCACACTCACCGTGCGGGAGGCCGCACGCGTCCAGACGTTCCCTGACAGGTTCCGGTTCGCTGGCACTCGGAGTGACGCGTTCCGACAGATCGGCAATGCCGTCCCCCCTCTGTTGGGCGAGGCTGCCGCCGAGGCGCTCAAGCCGGTCGACGGCGCCTCTGGTGAGGGTGAGGGACTTCAGCCTCACTGGCGGGAGGTCCGGGGCGCGCTCACGGCGTGGGCGGAGCAGCGTCGGGACGGAGCGGACTGGTACCAGCTCCCGCGTCAGCCGGACGGGGAGCAGGTCTCGCTCCATGCCGCGGTGGTGGCCATACTCTCCGGCGCGAAGATTAAACCAGCGGCAATGGCCGAGCTGATGGACATCGTCCGACGATCGAAGACACTGACGTCGACGTTGCTCGTCAGGCTGCTCAAGGTGGCACCCACGGCGCCCGCCCGGTCCCGCCTTGACCGTCTGACCCCTCTGGTGGACAGTCCCTACGCGTGGCGCTGGGACAAGCGGCTTGACATCCCGGAGAAGCTGGGAATGAAGCCGGCCGAGAAGTCCCTCTATCTTCTGTTGATCGGCGAGGACCTCATGCTCGTCGGGCAGGGGACTCTGCGGGTCGCGGCCAGGATGAACGGTTTTGAGACGGATCATCCGAACCGGCTCAGCGAGGGGCGCGTCAACCTGGTGAAACTCGTGGGCGCGGGCACGGACGCTCCCCTTCGGATGGGTGCGCTCCGGCTCATCGGTTCCGACCTGTGCCGGGAGGACGGCCCCGTCTGCTCCGACTGCCCGTTGCTCTCGTACTGTCCCCGCCGGAAGGCGCGTACGGACGACCTGTTGACGCTCGCCGCCTCCCAGGAGTAGCCGAAGACCGACGTGGAGTTGCGGCGCCCCTGCCCGTGGCCTCCGCCACGCGCCTCGCGGCTGCCTCCACATCCTGACGGATCTCGCACTCCCAGACCCTGACCACGGTCCATCCGGCAGCCGTGGCCTGCTCCGTGTTGCGCCGGTCCCGGTCCTTGTTGGCGTTGATCTTGTCTCGCCAGAGGGAGGCGTTGGGGCCTCGGAACTCCCTGGGGCCGTGCTCAGGACAGTCGTGCCAGAAGCAGCCGTCGACGAACACCGCGACGTGGTGGCGAGGCAGGACGAAGTCGGCCGTGCACCGAGGGGCCACCTGCTGCTGGAGTCGGAACCTGAGGCCCAGCCGGTGGACGGCCTTCTTGAGCAGGATCTCCGGCTTCGTGTCCCGCACCCGGCGCCCACGCAGGTGCTCACCTCCGGCGGTGGAGACCCACTGCCGTCGCGCCCCACTGCTGTCCACGTTCATGATCAGTACCTCGGGTCAGCCCGTCGGCATGCTCCGAAACGGAGGGTGACACACTTTCCCCATGCTCCGGGAACCAGTCGAACTGAGGGTGGACGACCACGGCCGTGTCGAGTTGCCGCTCGGGCTGCTGGCCGAGGCCGGCATCTCCCCGGGTACCGAGCTCGTCGCGTTCAGCAACGGGGACGGTCGCATCGTGTTGAGGCGAGCGGAGGACTCGATCAGGGACCTGATCGAGAAGGGGCACCCCTGACCTGCTGTGGTGAGCCCGCGACCGGCTACCGCCGTATCGCGGGGGTTCGCCGCTGACGCCTACGGCTGCTCGGGGGTGAACCCCAGCCGCAGAGCCTCCTTGCGCGCGTGGAGTGCCTGCACGGCCTGTGTCTCGGGAACCTCGTCGCCGAGCTCGAGGCGCTTCCCCACGAAGTGAGCGAGCTGCCGCTGCCACGGCTCGAGGACCCGCGTCTCCTTGGCCCAGTCCTCGATCGCGTACCACTCGTCGGCAGGAACCAGAGCGGCTTCGTCACTCGCGCCCGCCTCGTCGCCGGTGCCGCCTGCAAGGGCGTCCGCGTCCAGCGGCTTGTCACGCAGTTCTCGTGAGAGTGCGGGGGGAACGGTCCAGGGCACCTCTGAAACCGCGTCCCAGCAGGCGACCTTCTTGGCCCACTCACCGACGTGGCTTCCCGCCAGCGGCGTGGTCACCGCCCGCATGACCCTGGGGCAGAGGTCGTGGACCGCGGCCGCCAGGACCGGCGAGAGGGACTGCTCCCGCCAGATCCGGTCCAGGTCGATCCTGCGGTCGGTCGCCAGGGACAGCCGGGCCACGGTGTACGTGGTGACCATGCTCTTGTGGCTGCCTGCGTTGTGGATCGCGGCGATGCGGTCCACCGCTTTGAACAGGACGGCCATGGCGATCAACCGCTGGCTGTACTGGAGGTCCACACGTGGCGGAGCCTCCTCGACACGCAGCATGAACTCCACGAAGTTTTTCTGGGCACCCCTGCTGACCAGGTAGGGCAGCTGGTGCCACGAGTGGACGTACTTGGCCAAGTCCGCCTTCGTGAACTTCTGCTTCGAGGGGTTCAGCTTCTTGAACTGCTTCTGCCGAGCAGGGGTCCGGGCCTTCGCCAGGGCGTCCGTGTACTGGCCGCGGGCCCGCTCGTAGAACCAGTGGGTCTCCTGGCCACTGCCGTCCGTCGCCGGCGCCCACAGGGATCGGGTGATCCGCTGGATCTCCACGTGGTACTCGTGGTTCGAGCTGAAGTCGACCTGGGTCACCCGGTTCTGGGTGTTTGAGTACTCCGAGATCTTCGGCACGATCTCCGCGAGACGGTCCGGTGCGACCTCGGTCAGCTTCATCTGGACCCATACCTCGGACAGCTCCGCCTTGTCCCGCGTCAGGGTGTGGTGGAGCGAGGCGGTGGTCTGTCCCCCGTTCACGATCTGGAGTCCGTGCACCCCTGCGATGTGGGTGGGCACACCGTCCGGCCCCCGCACGAGGTCTACCTTCGACGCGGTCGCCGTGATTCCGTTGTTGTAGGCGAGGAACCGGCCCGGCGCGTGGAGCAGGGTCTCCCGGATGCCCCGATTGACCGCGCCACGGGTCTGGAGGAAGGAACGTACGTTCAGTTCCAGGAGCCGGGTGTCGTACTCCGCGTACAGCTCAGCGAGCATCTGCCCGGGAACGACCGCCAGGACCACCGAATGGTCCTCCTCCGAGCTGGGAGCCACGACGCAGGGAAGCGGCGGGGCGAAAGGCACCACGATCGGCTCGCCGAGTGCTCCCGACGTCGCGTGACGGTGCAGCCGTGCCAGGTCCCACACCTCGTGGGTCACCGGCAGGCCGTCGAGATCCGTGGCAGGTACCTCGGTGAAGGTGGCCACCCTGTTGCTCAGCAGGAAAAGCCTGACTCGCTGGACCTCGGTGAGTGCCTTCTCGACAGCCGAGCACATGTCGTACACGTCGGAGAACGGCTCGAAGTCCTTCTGAAGCCCGTCCCGGCAACGCACCACGAACATCAGGAGGCGCCGGAAGAACGTCTCGACCTGTCCCTTGGTGAGTTTAGTGTCCAGAGGAGCGAGCTGGAAGTCCGTCACGAACAGGTCCAGGGACTCGCCCGACGCCCCGATGCCGTAGCCGTGCACGAGGAGGCCGTAAGCCTTGTGATAGGCGGTGAAGGCGTTGGAGACGACGCCGGCCTGCTCCAGATCCTCGAAGACGCGTCGGGTGAACGTCTCGGGAGTCGTCGCGGCCTCGGCGTCAGCCGTCGCCTGGACGTCGGCCACCAGGCTTCTGGAGAACTCCGTGAGGTCGAGCTCAGCCATCTGATCCCCCGATCAGGTCCTTCACCTCGTCGGTCTCTGCCCGGTAGGCGGCCAGAGCCGATACGTCCAAGCGGTACGAGCAGTCACCGATCCCCTCGGCGAGGTCGGACTCGACCAGCCTCGGGAAGTCGTCCCGTACGTGCCAGAACCTGAGGTCGCGGAGCGTGTAGCGAGGCTCGTCGTACAGGTCCCGGTGGCCGGGCAGGTATCCGGCCTGAATGAGCAGGCCGTCGAAGCGGGTTCGGGCGGCAGGGTCCGTGAGCTGCCTGCGTATGTGGTCCACCCGTCGGTTCAGGCTCTCTCCCGTGCCTCCCCGCCGCTCGTCGAGCTGGACGAGACCGAGCAGGAGTGCGGCAGTGCCCGTCCCGTCGAGCTGGCGCTCGCTGGCGATCCGGACGCTCCGGGTGCGCTTCGCGGTGCTCGTCTTTGTCTCGAGAGCCACGTCGGCGGTCTCGAAGTCCTGGTTGGTGCCGGTGGGTCCCGTCCACGCCGCAACAGCCTCGGCCGGGGACAGCCGGGTGAACAGGACGTCGCCCAGTACCAGCAGCTCTCCGTAGAGCCCCCGGCGCGCCTCTGCGGTCAGTCCGTCACTGCCCACGGCGCTCAGGAGCTCCTGCCACCTGCCGAACCGCTGCACCGCGGCGGACAGGGCCCTGCTTGCGTCAGGGGCGTCCTTCGCGACGTCGGCGACGTCGGCGACGAGCGGGTTGAACACCTCGTTGAGATCGTTGGCGGTCAGGACCAACTGGAGCTCGTACTCGACGCGCGACACCGCGCTCAGGTTCATCTCGATCCCGGCGGCCCGGGGCAGACGCCCGACCGACCGCACGATCGGGTCAGCCGAGCGGGCGTCCGTGCGCAGGACCAGCATGCGCTGACGGCCGGGGTGGGAGACGGAGAGGTGAATGTCTAGGGGGGACTCCGGGTGCAGGCGGATGCTGGACCGCCCCGGAGCGTCCTGCGGGCTCTCCAGCTTGTGCCACTCCTCCTCGGTGACCGTCACTCGTCGTCCTCCTCTGCGAGGGTGTAAACGTCCTCCTGGAACCAGATCGAGTTCGCGACGTACTCGGTCTTGGACTGGTGCTCGGAGTGGGGGAAGCTCAGCTGGAAACCGACGAGGGGCGTCTTCGTGCCCGCGCTGTCGGCATCCGGGACCACCAGGGGGTAGATCAACAGCAGTCCCTGGTCGGTGCGGCGCTGCCGCCGGATGTACTGACCAGCCGGGGTCTTCGCCACCGACCGTTTGTCCGCCTCTTCCGCTACCCGCGCCGCAGCCTTCTTCGCTGCTGCCACCTGGTCGTCGTCGAGGTCGATCAGTTCGTCCGGCGGGCTGAGCACACGACGGATCGTGTACCTGCCCTCGGGCCGGAACTCCTCGTTGAGCGCCCGGCGAGTCACAAGTCCGACGGTGTGGCCCGCGATCTCCCCGAGAGTCTTAGACGTCGTGCTGCCCACCAGGACCACGGTCCAACTGTTGAGTTCGTCAACCTTGGTGCACTGCTCGATGTACTTGGCGATGAGCCGAGGTCGTACGGTCTGTGCCATACGGTCGGCCTCGTAGGAAGTCAGGAACTCCGCGACAGCTTCAGCCGGCACACCGTCCCATCGGACCTTGCCGTTCGTGGAGGGCTGTGTGGCTTCCGCGCTCTCGTCCAAACGGCGAAGCAGAGCTTCGAGCACCCCGAAGTTGTGGGCAACAGCCCTGTCGGCGAGGCTGAACATCACGGTCTCCGGTCCCTTACCGGAGTAACTGAGCAGGACCTTCGTGCCCTGACGCATCTTGTTCGGCGCGGTCACAGTGAGCCCCAGCGAGGAGGATCGGACCTTCAGGCCGAACTCCGTCGGAGTGAGGCCGCGGGTGGCCATCTCCTCGACCTCCCTGCGGAGCTCGTCCGTCGCAGAGGTGACCTCCACGTAGGCGTCCTCGATCGCAGGAGTGGTGTACAGACGGCACAGGTCCTCGTGACGGGGGCGGTAACCAAACCACCGACCCATCTGCAGGAGGGAGTCGTAGCTCTTCGAGTTCCGCAGGTAGTAACTGACCGTCAGCCCTTCGAGCGTGAGGCCACGGGAGAGCTTCTGCCCTCCGATGGCGATCACGGAGAGCCCGTTCCTCCGGTTCTCGTAGTAGTCGAGTGCGTCCTTCGAGGTGCCGTTGACGGTCTTGACCTGGATCTTCCTCAGGGCGGGCAGGAGCTGTTCGGAGACCTGCTCCCAGGTCACACGCTCGGCCTGGTCTGTGGGGAAGTAGTCGGTGGTGGGCTCGAAGTCCCTTTCCCAGAGGGCCCGGAACTCGGCGCGCAACTCTGGCGCTTTCCCGTACCGGTCCCGGATCGTATCCACGATAAGCCGCAGATGGTCGTCGACCTGATCGTAAACACGGTCCTGTACCGAGGTGAAGCGGGTGACGTGCACCAGCATCGAGTTGTGCACCTTGGTCTGCCCCCGGGCCCGCCGGGCGGCGCAGGAGAGCACGAACGAGAGGATCGCCTCGCGCAGCGATCTGGGAAGGGTGTCCCCTGGAACAGCGTTGGCCTTGTGCTTGGGTGGTAGCCAGGTGTCCGCGTCGTTCACGTGCCGGACGAGAGGGAGAGGTTCGACGTCGTCCTCGTCCTCGTCGTCCACCATGAGTCCGAAGACCCTTTCGGGACCGAGGTAGTTCGTCGGCGAGGGAAGGCTGCGGATGAAGCTGGCAGGGAAGAGGTCCTCTCCTGCTTCGGAGTGTTCCGCATCCGGGTCGATGTAGATGTTGGCGAAGGGGGTTGCCGTGTAACCGACGTAGGCGGACTTGTCGAAGCTCCGCATGAGCTTGCGGATGGCCGCGTTCGTCTTGGTCGGGTCCGCCTCGGGATCGCTCACCGTGTTGATGGAGGCGTTGTCGGCCTCGTCGTCGATGACGAACAGCGGGAGGTCCTTGACGGTCTTCTCGCCGTTCTCGTCCTCGGTCCCGTGGACGTCCAGCACCCACTTGCGGACGTACTCGAGGATCTTGTAGTGCTTCTTGACCACCAGGACGACGGGGAAGCTGCCCAGGGGGAAGTTGATCGCCTTGGCCGTGGCGAGTCCGAAGTCGCCCTTCTCCCCGCTGTTGGTCGGCGACGCGATCTTGAGCTTCTTGGCCAGTGGCATCTTGCCCACGCCCATGGCGCGGGACCGGCCGTCCTGGTCCGACCGGCTCTGGTTCTGGGTGTCGAAGCCCAGGAGGCCCTCGTCGATCCGGAGCTGGGTCTGGCTGCGGAGGTCGTTGTGAATGCCCGCGAGAACCACGACGAAGCGGTACCCAGCGTCCACCGCCTTCGCCGCGAGACCGATGTACTGGCCGGTCTTGCCGGACTGCACCTGTCCGATGACGAGCCCCCTGCGCCGCCACGGACCGGGACGCCGCGGGTCCTCCAGCTGGCTCAGCACGTCGTCCGAGGTCTGGTCTAGGCGGCGGACCACCCAGGGCGGGAGGCTCACGACGTCCTCGAGGTACCTGCGGTACCGCTCCCAGAAGTCCCAGTCGCGGTCGATCTTCGCCTCGGGGAGCCACGGCTCGTGTCCCTTGGCGTCCGTGAGCGCGAGGGACCGCTCCTGGAAGACCGCGGTGAGTGTCTCGATCTCCTTGACCAGCAGCTCCCGATCAAGGTCCTCCCCCTGGGCGGCCAGCATGGTGAAGATGGCGTCGACCGCGGTCTGCACCTCGTCCGCCCTCGGTTGCCGATCCTGAGGCAGAAAGCCGAGGACCAAGCGCTTGGCCTTGGCCATTGAGTCGTCGGACACGTCGCTCACGGAGACCTCCAGCAGGACATGGACGGAACGTACGGAGCGTAGGGGTGACCACTGACAATCGAGTCACCTGCTCCAGAAACCCTGAAGCTGGTCGAAGGGCGGCATCGTTCGGAGTCTCTCCCGCGCGGCGGCCGGCGAACGCCCGCCCAGGACCAGCGACTCGTAGATGCGCTGTGCGACCTCGACCGCCTCGGTATCGGCGACGCCTGGACCACCGAACGGCTCGGGGTCGTCACTGCTGTCCGCCTCGTGCATCACCCGGAGAGCCGCGACGGGGATCGTCTCCTCGAGGAGACGGATCAGGGCATGCACGTTCGCAGCGCTGGTTCCTCCCGGGCGCAGGGCCGTCTCCACCAGCGGGTGGCTGCGGTTGATCTTGCAGACGACCCTGTCGTCGGGGCGGCGTACCAGCCACGCGTACGACAGGGGGTCGCCGTGCGTTCGCGCGGCCACCTGGCCACGGTGCCTCAGGACGTCGGCGGCGGTGGACCGCGCCTTGCGCGCGATGCGGAGGAGGTGCGGCCTGAGACCGACGGGCGGGACGACACTCGACTTCCTCACGTCCACGCCCCACTCCGCGTCCATCTCGGCGGGAATGTCCACGGCTATGCGCGCCAGGTTGTACTTCTCCTCCCTGCGCATGCCCCGTTGTCCCAGCCAGTCACCCGCCAGGATCAGCCGGTTCCTGCGGTAGACGTAGAACCCCTGCTGGTCGAGCCAGCCTCCGGGGCCGGCAGCCCGGTCGTGCTCCTCCGGGGTGAGCCTCTGCGCGCTGGGCAGGACGAATGCCTCGACCCTCACGAGGCTGCCGTTCAGAGGGAGTTCCTCCTCGGGTAGACGCTGCACGGAGGGATGACTGCTCATGAACGGGTCCCAGGGTTCCACCGGGGTGCCCCGGACCTGGAGTTTCCGGCGACGGGCCCCGGCGAGGAAGCGGGCGAACACCATGCCGAGGTGTGACTCCGTGCGCGTCGCCTCGGCGTAGAACTGCTTCTGCGTGCGCTCGTCATCCGTGCTGACGCCGTCGGTGCGGTATCCGTTAAGCCGCCTCCACAGCACGACGGTGCCGTGGTCGGACGGTCCTCGAAGTCTGTCGAGCACGGCCGTGGTGTCGTCGTCGGCCCCGTGAAGAAGGCGCCACTGGCCGGATGCCTCGACGACGTCGAGGTCCCATGTGCGCGTGTGCCATTTCCCATCCCTGGCCGTGGTCACGGTCAGCTGCCTGGCCTGGGAGAACGAGGCCGACTTGAGGCCGACCCCGAAACGTCCCAGGTCGCTGGACGTGCGTGCGGTCGCGGGTCCGCGGGCAGCCACGGTCATGGCCGTGACTAGCTCCTCGGCGGTCATGCCCCAGCCATCGTCGACCACAGCGATCCACGAGTCTGATCCCGCCCAGGTGAACTCCACGTCGATGTTCTTTGCCTCGACGGAGATGCTGTTGTCCACCAAGTCCGCGACGGCCGCGGGTAGTGAGTATCCGAGAGAGCTGAGCGAGGCCACCATGCCTGCAGGCTCGGGCGCCGCGATGTCGTACGCGATGGGTGTTTCCAATGCTCCCTCGTTACGGACGCGTCTTAGCGAAGGCTGTCCCGGAGATCCAATGGAGCAGACGGAGCAAGCACCTCTGAGCAGGAGACAGCTCGCACACACGTGAGCCCACCCCCAACCTGATGGTACTGAAGCCCTCAGCTGTGGTTACGGGGTTCCGGGGCTTTTCCGGTAAGGAGCGACTGAGTATGCGTTTCCTCGCGCTCGTCGCTGTTCCTGGCCGCGCTCTGCAGCCCGTAGCACGGCCGTCGTGCGTGAGCGCAGCGTGAGCGGACTGGGTGACACGAGGGCCGATCAGGCGCCATGCTGATCAAGGTAGCGCACCTCTGAGCAGCGGAAACGGGATTCGGGGGCACCCTCTGACACCACCCGTCATGATCTTGCAGGCCCTCGTAATGCGTAGGTCTCGGGTTCGAATCCCGAAGGCGGCTCACCTAAGAACCCCAGGTCGGATGCATCCGACCTGGGGTTTTCTGTTGTCGACGAGTTGCCGTGAGCTTGTGCTCAGGGTGTCGACAACAGGTGGTTGGTCCCGGCGGTCAGACCGTCAGCAGCACCCCCGCGTACGACACCCCCGCGACCAGCACCCAGGACGCCAGGCCGAGCAGGGCCGTGCGGGCGCCGCCCGTGCGGGCCAGGGTCGGCAGGTGGACGGCGCTGCCGAGGCCGAACAGGGCGGCGGCCAGGAGGAGTTCCTGGACGAGGGCGGCCGCGTCGAGGAGCGGTGCGCCGAGCAGGCCCGTGGTGCGCAGGGCGACCATCGCCAGGAAGCCCACGACGAAGAGGGGGAGCAGAGCGGGGCGACGGCCGGACGCGGCCGGGCCTGTGTGGGCCCGGCGGCTCAGGGCGACGCCCGCGACGAGCGGCGCCAGCATCGCGACCCGGATCAGCTTGACCAGGACGCCCTCGGTCAGCGCCTCGGGGCCGGCCGTCTGGGCGGTGGCGACGACCTGCCCGACGTCGTGGACGCTCGCGCCGACCCAGCGCCCGAACTCCGTGGGGTCCAGGCCGAGCGGGGTCCGCAGCAGCGGAAGCACGGCTATGGCGAGCGTGCCGCAGAGCGTGACCAGGGCGACCGAGGAGGCGACCTCCGCCTCGCGCCGCTCGTCGTTCCCGTCCTTGCCGGACCCGCCGCCGAGCACCCCGCTGACCGCGCCGATCGCGGACGCGCCGCAGATCGAGTAACCCGTGGCGACCAGCAGGGACTGATCGGCGGAGAGGCCGAGCCGGCGGCCCAGCCACTGGGTCCCGAAGAACGTGACCAGGACGACGCCGGCCACCATGACCAGCGCCCGCCACCCGAGACCGGCCACGTCGCCGAGGCTCAGCTTCAGGCCGAGCAGCACGATGCCGAGCCGCATCAGCCGCTTGCCCGCCATGGACAGCCCGGGCCGCGCGACACCTCGTACGAGGGTGGCGGCGCCCGGCAGATGGGCCGCGGCGATGCCGAGGACGACGGCCGCGGTGAGCATCGGTACGGCGGGCAGCAGCCGGTGGATCCCGTACGCCGACGCCACCCCCGCCGCGGCGAGCGCGAGGCCCGGGGCGAGGCGCTCCGCGCGGGGCGCGGCGGGCGGCGCCGTCGTGCGGCGGGGGCGTGACGGACCGATGAGAACCATGGATCTCAGCGTGCGCCGGGCCCGGGGGAGCCCACTAGACGCGATCTTGTGGGCAGGTCATAGGGTTCGGCTATGACCGTAGGGTTCGGCTATGACCGTACGAGCCTGCCGATGACCTCGGAGTCAGACCGATCCGTCGACCGCCCCATCGACCGGCCGGCTGACCGTCCCGCCGACCGTCCCGCCGATCGCTCCACTGATCGCGCCGCCGACGGCACCCCGCGCCCGCTCCCCGACCTGCACGCCCTCCAGCTGCTGGTCTGCGTCGCCGAGACCGGGAGCCTGGGCCGGGCCGCCGCACGGCTGCGGATCAGCCAGCCGTCCGCGAGCGCCCGGATGCGGACGCTGGAGCGGCGTCTGGGGCTGAGGCTGCTGGACCGTTCGACCTCGGGCTCGCGGCTCACGCCCGCCGGCGCCGTCGTCGGCGACTGGGCGCGCTCCCTGCTGGAACAGGCGGAGGCACTCGTCGCGGGCGCCGCCGCGCTGCGCTCCCGGCAGGACCACCGGCTCCTGGTCACCGCGAGCCTGACCATCGCCGAGGAACTGCTGCCTGGCTGGCTGGTCGCGCTGCGCGAGGAGGCGCCCGACACCCACGTCGGGCTCACCGTCACCAACAGCTCCGGGGTGATCGAGGCGCTGCGCCGCGGCAGCTGCGACCTGGGGTTCGTCGAGGGGCCCTGGGTGCCGGACGACCTGCACCGCACCGTCGTCGGCCGCGACCGCCTCGCCGTCGTCGTGGCCCCGGGCCACCCCTGGACCCGGCGCCGCCGCCCGCTCACCGGCCGCGAACTCGCTGACACGCCCCTGCTGTTGAGGGAACCCGGCTCCGGCTCCCGCGAGACGCTGGAGAAGGCGCTGCGCCCGTACGACGGTGTGGCGGTGCCGATACTCGAACTGGGCTCCACCGCGCCCCTGCGCAGCGCGGCCGCCCAGGGGCTGGCCCCCGCGGTGCTCTCCGCGCTGGCCGTGCAGGAGGACGTGGACCACGGCCGGCTGCGCGAGATCGAGGTCGACCCGGCGGTCCCGCTGCGCCGCCTGCTGCACGCGGTGTGGCTGAAGGGGCGCGAACTCCCGGACGCGGCCGTGCGTCTGCTCGGTGTGGCACAGGCCGCGTGAGAGGACCGCGCGCGGTCACAGGGGGAGCTTGAACCCGTCGTGGCTGCGTGCGAAGCCCAGCCCCGCGTAGAAGCGGTGGGCGTCGGAGCGCTGTTTGTTGCTGGTGAGCTGGACGAGGGCGCAGCCCCGCGCGCGGGCGCGGTCGATCGCGCGGGCCATCAGGGCCCGGCCGAGGCCCGTCCCTCGCCGGTCGGCGCGCACCCGCACCGCCTCGATCAGCGCGCGCTCGGCGCCGCCCTTGCCGAGCCCCGGGATGTACGTGGCCTGGAGGCAGCCCACGACCGTGCCGGTCGGCTCCACGAGCACCAGCATCTCGTTGCGCGGGTCCGCGTCGATCGCCGCGAAGGCCCGCTCGTAGGCCTCCGTCACGACCACGGCCGCCGGGTCCACGACCCGGTCCTCGTCGGCGAGCAGGGCCAGGACCGCGGGCAGGTCGGCGCGGGTCGCGGGGCGCAGGGCGTGATCGTCGGGGCGCATGGGCCCGACCTTAACGGGAGGCGGGAGGCCGCCGCCGAACCGATGCTGCGGAGAGCGCCGCCGAGCCGATGCTGCGGAGGCCGCCGCCGAACCGAGGTCGCGGATGTCTCCGCCGAAACCGATGCGGCGGAGCCCTCTGCCGAAACCGATGCGGCGGAGGCCTCCGCCGAAACTAAGGTCGCGTCATGGCTGATCAGACGCTGCACCTCACGGTCCTGGGATCCGCGACGCCCTACCCGAGCGCGGACAACCCCTGCTCCGGCTATCTCGTGACCGGCGGCGGCGCCCGCATATGGGTCGACGCGGGCAGCGGCACGCTCGGCCCGCTCCAGCGCTGCACGCGCCTCGACGAACTCGACGCCATCTGGATCTCGCACCTGCACGCCGACCACAGCGCCGACCTGCTCACCGCCTACTACGGCGCGCTCTACGCCGACCTCACGCTCGCGGCGCCGATCCCGCTGTACGGCCCGCCCGGCATCGCCGACCGTCTCGCCGGCTTCCTGACGAACGGTGCGGCCCGCAGCCCGGTCGAATCCGCCTTCGCCGTCACGGAGTTGCACGACGGGCACCGGGTGGACGTCGGCCCGCTCCGCCTGACCAGCCGGGCCGTCGCCCACGGCATGCCCGCCTTCGGCCTGCGGATCGACGGCGCGGGCGGATCCCTGGCGTACTCCGGGGACACGGCTCCGTGCGCGAGCCTCACCGAACTGGCCGCCGGATGCGACGTGTTGCTCTGCGAGGCCGACAGCGACCGGCACCCGGCGCGGACGGCGGAGTCCGAACGCGTCCACCACACGCCCGAGGACGCGGGCGAGACGGCGACGAAGGCAGGTGCTCGGCGGCTGATCGTCACGCACGTCGGGCGCTCGCTCACCCCGCGCGCGGCTGTGGAGCGGGCGTCCGCACGCTTCGACGGCCCCGTCGAACACGCCTCACCCGGCGCCGAGTTCAGCATCAAGGGCGACGCTCACTTCGCGTCGGCGTAACACTCCACCCCCGCCACCGAGAACGGGAACCGCACCGGCGTCTCCCCGAAGGTCAGTCGCCCCGCCGTCGCCGCCGCCCGCTCGATCGCCTCCGTCACCTCGGGGACCTCGTGCTCGGGGCAGTGGACGATGACCTCGTCGTGCTGGAAGAAGACCAGTTCGGCGGCGAGCGGGGCCAGGGCGGAGCGGAGGGCGGCGAGCAGCAGGAGCGCCCAGTCGGCGGCGCTGCCCTGGACGACGAAGTTGCGGGTGAAGCGGCCCCGGGCGCGGGAGTTCGTCGAGGCGTAGCCGTACGGGGAGTCGGGGGCGGCCTCGTCCTGGGGGAGGCCCGCCTCCTCCGCGCCGGAGGCGCCCGCCGCCGGGGGACAGGTGCGGCCCAGCCAGGTGCGTACGAGCCGTCCTTCCTCGCCGGCCCGTGCCGCCTCGTCGACGTACGCGACCGCGCGCGGGAAGCGGCGGCGCAGCAGTGCCAGGTTCTTCAGGCCGTCGCCCGAGGTCTGCCCGTATATGGCGCCGAGGACGGCGAGTTTGGCCTGGTCGCGGTCGCCGGAGAAGGCCCGGTCCGAGACCGACTGGTACAGGTCGCCGGACTGGGCCGCGACCTCCATGAACGCCGGGTCGCGCGAGATCGCCGCGAGCACCCGGGGCTCCATCTGCGCCGCGTCGGCCACGACGAGCCGCCAGCCCGGGTCGGCGACGACGGCGCGGCGGATCACCTTGGGGATCTGCAGCGCCCCGCCCCCGTTCGTCGTCCAGCGGCCCGAGACCGTGCCGCCCGGGAGGTACTCGGGGCGGAAGCGTCCGTCCCGCACCCAGTCCTGGAGCCAGGACCAGCCGTGCGCCGTGTAGATGCGGTACAGCTTCTTGTAGGCGATCAGGGGCGCGACCGCCGGATGGTCGACGGACTCCAGCTCCCAGCGGCGCGTCGAGGTCACCTTGACGCCGGCCTGGGCGAACGCCTTCACGACGTCCGCCGGCAGCTCGGGCCGCACCCGTCTGCCGAACGCGGCCGACACCTCGTCGGCCAGCTCCGCGAGCCGCCGCGGCTCGCCGCCGCCCGCGTACCGCTCGCCGAGCAGCTCCGCGAGCACGGCCCGGTGCACATCGGCCCGCCACGGCAGGCCCGCCGCGCGCATCTCCGCCGCGACCAGCATCCCGGCCGACTCCGAAGCGGTGAGCAGCCGCATCCGCTCCGGCCGTTCGGCCGCCGCGTGTCTGCGCTGCTGCTCCGCGTACACCTCCAGCAGGTCCGGAAGCGGCACGTCGACGGGTGGGCGCGGCTCGAAGAGGGAGGACTGGGAGCCGGGGGCGGCCGTGCGCGGCGGCGGGTCCGCGGGGACCGGGGCCTTGCGCAGGCGGGCCAGGGCGGCGGCCGCCGAGCGGGGTTCGCCGTGCCGCCCCTCGTGGCCGAGCAGCAGGTTCTCCGCCGCCTCGATGTCGTAGCAGCGCTCGACGCGGACGCCCGCGGCGAGCAGCCTCGGGTACACGGTGTGGGTGTCGCGCCAGACCCAGCGGGTGACGCCGGGCCGGGAGCGGACCGCCTCGGCGAGGTCCGGCTCGCGCACGACGGGGCCCGCGGCCAGCCCGTCGTCGCCCAGCGGCGCGAGCTCCGCGCCGCCGGACTCGGTGGGGGCGAGCACCCAGCGTCCGGTCATGCAGCGAGTGTCACACCGGCCACTGACAATCCCCGGGCAGGCCGGGTCCGGGTACCGGGTTCAGCTGTCGCCGCCCTCGTCGATCAGCCGTCTGACCTCCCGGTCGACGAGCCCGAGGCGCGCCTCCGCCACCAGGGGCACCGCCCGCCGCTGCCGCCGCGCCTCGTGCACCTCGACGTCGACGGTGACCAGGGCCCGCTCCCATTTCGGGGCCTGCGCGACGACGGTGCCGCGCGGGTCGACGACCCGGGACCCGCCCCAGAACGACGCCCCGTTCTCGTTCCCGACCCGGTTCACGAAGACGACCCAGCACTGGAGCATCTTCGCCGTGTACGCGAGCAGCGTGTCCCAGTACAGGCCCGTGTCCATGGCCTCGGGGTCGAGTGTGGACGCGCTGTTCGCGGGCACGATCACGACCTCCGCCCCGTCCTGCACCGCGAGCCACGGCAGCACCGGCTGCCACGCGTCGTTGCAGACGAGGGTCGCCGCCCGGCCGCGCCCGCCGGGCAGGTCGTAGGCGCGCAGCTGCTGCCCGGGGCTGACGTGCTTGCGTTCCTCCCAGGCCAGGTAGTTCGGCAGGTACAGCTTGCGGTGGGAGTGCACGAGGGCGCCGCGCGAGTAGAGGGCGGAGGCGTTGTACGCGCGCAGGCCGGTGTGCTCGTGCAGGCCGACGAGCGCGTCGGGTCCGCCCCGCTCGGAGGTCAGCGCGAGCAGCCGTGGGTCGTCGACGGCGATGGAGGTGTCGGTGGCGAGCGCGCCCAGGTGGTAGCCGTGCAGGCTCAGCTCGGGGAAGACGACCAGGTCGGCGCCCTGGGCCGCGGCCTGCGCGAGCTGCTCGCGGGCGGTGGCGAGGTTCGCCTCGACGTCGCCGAGCACGCAGTCCGTCTGCGCCAGTGCCACTCTCATGTCCCGAGCGTCCCAGGCCCGCCCCCGCCCGGCATCCCGAGCGGACCCCGCCCCTGAGATCATCGAAGCCGGGCAGACGACCGGGCGACCGAGAGGAAGACAGACAGATGAGCGAAGGCACCGTCGATCGCGCCTTCGCCGAGGCTCTGTACGGATCCGAGGGCGACCTGGACACGGCCGCTTCCCTCCTCGCTGCGGACCCGGCGTCCGACAGCGAGCTCGCCCGGCGCGGCCGCGAGCTCGTGCGCCGCGCCTGGGAGCGCGGCTGGCAGCCCGCCGACCTGCACCGCATGGTCGTCCGCGACCTGGGTCCGGACACCGCGCACACCCGCCTCGCGGCCCGCCTGATCCGCGCCGAGACCGGCCGCTACGACGTCCTGCCAGCCCGCTGGACGGGCCAGCTCGACGCCCTGCCCGCCGGGGAGGCCCCCCGCACCGACCGCTTCTCGGCCGCGACGGCCACCCTGGAGCTGTACCGGCTGCTGCTGCGGCTGCCCGCGATCGAGCCGGTCGGCCCGGTGCCGGGTGAGGCGCTGAGCGTGCCCGTGGCCGGTGAGCCGCGCACGTTGGCCCGGATCCGCGCGCTGCTCGCCAAGGCGGAGGCGACCGGCTACCCGCCGGAGGCCGAGGCGCTGTCCGCGAAGGCGCAGGAGCTGATGGCCCGGCACTCGGTGGACGAGGCGCTGCTCGCGTCCCGTACGCACGCGAAGGACACGCCCGCGGCCTGCCGGATCGGCGTCGACGCGCCCTACGAGACGGCGAAGGCGGTGCTGCTCGCCGCGGTGGCGGGGGCGAACCGCTGCCAGGCGGTGTGGAACAGCGCGTTCGGCTTCTCCACGGTCGTCGGCTTCGAACCGGACCTGGAGGCGGTGGAGCTGCTGTACACCTCGCTCCTGGTGCAGGCCACGACCGCGATGACGCGGGCCGAGGCGGAGCAGCGGGCGGGCGGCCGCAAGCGTACGAAGACGTTCCGGCAGTCGTTCCTGGCCGCGTACGCGCAGCGGATCGGCGACCGGCTCGCGGCGGTCGCGGACGAGGTCACGGAGGAGCGCGGCGAACTGCTGCCGGTGCTCGCCGCGCGGGACGTGGCGGTGACGGGCCGCACCGAGGAGATGTTCCCGGAGACGGTGACGACGCGGATGCGCGGCGTCTCGGACGAGGCGGGCTGGCACGAGGGCCGCTCGGCGGCGGACCGCACCCGGCTGTCCGGTGCGTCACGGTCTGAAGCGATTGATCCGGCTTAGTCCCCGTATTCTTGCCGAGTGAGCTGGTACCGGGCGCTGAAGGACACCACGCGCTCGGGCCTGAGCGTCGAGCGCAAGCGGCTCGAACCGCTCATCGCGGTGCGCGGCGCCGCCGGACTCGCCCTCGTCATCGCGATGAGCCTGTGGCTGTTCGGACCCGAGGTGGCGGCCGGTTCGGCCTTCGGCGCGTTCCAGGCGGCCATCGCCACGTTCCAGCGCAGCTGGCGGCCGCGCCCCGAGCTGGCCTTCGCCTCCGGCGCGAGCCTCGGCGTCTCCACCTTCGTCGGCTACCTCACCGGCTCGCACCTGGCCCTGTTCCTGCCGCTGCTCGCGCTGTGGACCTTCCTCGCCGGACTGGCCTGGGCGGCGGGCCCGACCATCGGCCTGATCTCCTCGTCGAACGTCGCGATGATGCTCGTCACGATCACCCTGCCCACCTCCGTCGCGGGCGCAGCCGCACACGCCGCGATGATGATCGTCGGCGGCCTGGTCCAGGCGGCCCTGGTGATCCTCTTCCCCGTACGGCGCTGGGGCGCTCAGCGGGACGCGCTGGCCGACGCGCTCGCCGCCGAGGCCGACTACGCGCGCCGGCTGCGCCACGACCCGGTCGCCCCCTTCGACCCCGAGCCGCTCATGCTGGCCCGCAGCGCCGCCGCGCTCACCCCGCGCCAGGCCCGCACCCGGCCCGCCCAGCTGCGCGGCACGCGGGGGCTCGCCGAGCGGATCAGGCCCGTCCTCGCCTCGCTCGCCGACCCGGCCGTCGGGGTGCCCGAGGAGGGCCCGGAGCGGGACCGGGTGCGGGAGCTGCTCGCCGGCTCCGCCTCGATCCTGGACGCCGCCGCCCGCGCCATCCGGCAGGGGCAGCCCGTGACGATCCCGGGCGGCGCGGTCGCCGCGTTCCGCAGCCCGGACACCGGATCGATCCTCACCGGTCCCGCCCAGCGCGCGGCGAAACGGCTCGGCTCGCTGCTGCGGGACGTCGTGGAGACGGCCGGAGGCACCCGGCCCGAGGACGACGACGTCCGCCGCCGCCCCGCGGACCCGGCCGCCTCCCTGCGCCGCCCGTCCCTCTTCCGGCTGCTGCCCGCCGCCGTGCGGGCGGTCCGCCGTGAGGCCCGGCCGGGCTCGCCGATCCTGCGGCACGCGACCCGGGTCACCGCGGTCGCCCTCGCCGGGTACCTCCTCGGCAACGCGCTGCCCTTCGGGCACGGCTACTGGGCGCCCATGTCCGCCGTCATGATCATGCGGCCCGACTTCTCGCAGACGTACTCGCGCGCGGTCGCCCGGTTCGCCGGCACGCTCGTCGGGGTGGCCGTCGCCACCGGCATCGTGCGGATCGCCCACCCGGGCACGTACACGGCGGCCGCGCTCGCCGTGGGGTGCGCGGGACTGATGTACCTGCTGATGCGCACGGGACAGCTCGCGGCGCAGGCCTGCATCGCGGCGTACGTCGTCTTCCTGCTCGGCATGGGCGGCGAGAGCTGGGACCAGACCGTCGTCGAACGGGTCGTGCTCACCCTGGTCGGCGGACTGCTCGCCATGCTGGCCTACGCGCTCTACCCGGCCTGGGAGACCCCGCGCCTGCGCACCCGGCTTGCCGACCGGCTCGTCGCCCTCGGTGAGTACGCGGCGGCCGTCGTCGGGCACTACGCCCGGCCCGAGGGCAAGGCCTGCCCGGACGTGCGGGAGGCGCTGCTCAAGGCGCGGGACGCGCACATCGCGTGGGAACAGGCGCTGGCCCGGGCCAAGACCGAGCCCGTCCGCAGCCGGGGCCTCACGCGGGCCGCGGCCGACGACGCGGCCGAGGCGCTGCACCATCTGGGGCGGGTGGCGATGCTGATGGAGGCGCATCTGCCGGAGCGCGGGGCGACGCCGGTGCCCGCCGCGTCCGTCCTCGCCGACGCGCTGATCAAGGCGACCCGGGACGGGGCCCGGGCGATCCGTGAGCGTCGGGTGCCGCGCTGGGGTCCCGTGCGGGAGGCGCTGGCCGCTTGGGACGGGGACGGGGTGCCGGATCGTGTGGTGCGGCGGGGGGCGGGGTTGTTGCTGGAGACGCTGGGCGATCTGTCCGATGCGCTGGACACGGAGGCTCCGCCGATGACCCTGAAAGGTGAGCGGGAGCGGACAGCGCCGTAGCTCCGCCGGTTCGTCGCCGGGTGCGGCTTCGTCGTGGCTGGTCGCGCAGTTCCCCGCGCCCCTGAAGGCATGCGCTGCGCGCAGCCTTCATCGGGGAAATGCGGCGCGCAGCGCCATGCATTTCAGG